>NZ_WXWO01000081.1:0-53078 GCF_009904845.1 Vibrio sp. V38_P2S17PM301
CGCTTCATCAGGTAAGCGCGTGACTTACCCGGAGTCGCGTAGTTATACATCACGTCGTGGTTCTCAACGTGAACGCTTTCCGTCTTGTGACGGGGCTTTAAGCGGCGGTCGCGGGTAATAAAACGGTCTATGTGTTTGCGCTTTTTGTCGTGTCGGACTTTTGCGCCCTTTGACGAGCCTAGTCCTTTCAGGGCTTCGCCCTGCGCTTCGCGCCCGAGTTTCGCACTTGTTTTTGTGCGCACATGGTGAACCTGCTCGAACGCGCGCAGCTTTTGCTGCTCACTCTCAAGCCAGTCTGAATTTGGGGAACTAAAAAGGCCGCTCTCATGAGCGGCTAAGTTTTTGCGGGTAATGTTAGAGCTTTGCGCAGCCCCGGCGATGAAGATAACGTCTTCGGGCGTCAATTGGTGTGTCATCAGTGACGCCCCCCCTTAAATCCGCTCAAGCGATACATACTTGCCGGAGCTGGTATCGCGCAGAGTGTTGAATGACAAATGTCTAAAGCGGCAACAAGCATCAGCCAGAAGTTTAAACTCTGACTCGCGCTGCTCTGGAACCCATAGAGTGACTTTAATCAGTCCCTCAGCGCGCTTGCGCTGTTCATAGCGTGCGTTTCGGCTCATGCTACACCCTCGCCATAGGAAGAATCCGCGCCCATTTCGGGCGCTTCATCTTGCTTGCGGAACTGTGGTGCACGGAAACGTGCAGGGATTCGGGTTTGTGCCTTTTTCGGCATCTGCTCCGCCAGTTGGGCGCGCAGCTTGGCGACCATGGCCAGCGACTTTTGAGTCAGTGACGGGTCTGGATTCTCGCACCCTGCCATTGGTTGCCCCGGCAAGTGTGCTGGATTCGTGACTGGTAAATTTAGAATGGATTCAGCGTTTTGATATGTAACATCCATGATTTAGCCTCCGCAAGCTGTGTCATAACCTAACGGAGATGAGACTACTTAGAACAATTTAACTATGCAAATCAGTTTAAGTAGTGAAAGCGACAAAATGTTCCTCTATGATTTAACAAACGATGGAAGGAGTCCCCCATGACAATGAACTACACAAACGCTTTACTTGACCGCGTCAAAGCTAAGTTTGGTCTAACTTCGGACTATCAATTGTCTAAAAAACTAGAGATTGGTCAGGGAAGAATTACGCACTGGCGTAAAGGTACATGTTCAATGGATTGGGATGTCGCCTTTAAAATTTGCGATTTGTTAGATGAAGACGATCAAAATGTCGTATACGGTTTGATTGACGATAAATACTCAAACCCCCGCCTAATCAATGCCTTACATGAGGGACGCGCCTCCTAGCGCCCTTTTACCAGTTGATAGATAATGCGCACTTAAGGTGTGTGTGCAATTTAGTAATGTCCGGTTTGAGGAATTTTAAAATGTCCTCTTATGCTTATGATCTTTGAGAGCCTCAATGGTGCTAATTCCCATGAGTGGCCGAGACATTAATCGTTTTTAAGTTCAGGACATTTAAATGGGATTCGGATTCCCTAACTTAAGTTACCTTAAAATATTAGTGACTTTAGAATCCAGTACTTTAAAACCAACGGTCGTATTGCTTAGAAAGCTGCGAACCGAAGTAACATCAAGGCGCATTTTGTGGATTACGTTGTTACGCATTCTGACAAAGAGAATTCCGGAACAAACACCTTGTCATTTGATGACGCACGCGCGTTAGACATCCATCATTTGATGGGCTCTTATCATTGCGTCTAAGAGATATAGAGTAAACTGTTACTAAATTCCTACAGCTAAAAAAAAGCCACTCCTTCCAGTGGCTAAAAGTGACGCCGATACGACACAGTAAGAAGATAATGTCCATGAAACAAAGAACACGCTTACTGTAACCTAAACCTCTAATTGCAACTATATGCACATTTCATTTTTGAGACTATAACGTCGCAATCCTGTAACTGACGTTTCCATCGTTTTCCCTTTCTTGAATGTGGTTAACCAAACCAACGGTGTGACATCGTCACAACGTTTAGTGACGACATGATATATGCGAGTACTCACCACTTTTAAAATGACTGGTTTTATTGATGATGAGTGACAACGTAAGCTGGCAGGATAAATCACTAGGTTAATTATCTCACCTTGAGAATCATGTAATTAAATTACATCCACACCTCCAAGCCAGATCTATTCAGGTGATTATATTGTGTTATCTTGTTGTTTATAAAGAGTATCTTTGGATTTCCATGGTTTTGTAAGTCTTAAATGGCGACTTACAAAGCATTCAACTATTTTTGAAGCAAAGATTTACTTAGGCGATAACTCAACTAAATAAGGAATTCAGAGACACTAATTTTAGTTATATTGTATTAGATACAAAAAAGGACGGTTAACCGCCCTATTCTTTGTCTTTCTGTTCTTGTCTGATTTGTTCAGCTACAATTTTGATGGCTTCACCAGTGCTTATACCCGTTGCCATTAGCTGTTGGATTCGCTCTACAGCTTCTTGTTGCTCTTGGTGGGACAGTGTCGGAATATCGTTAAACATAAAAAAGGCTCCTTTGGAAAAGGAGCCTGACTATAAACGTAAATACGTTGTTCTTCCACTATTAGTAGCTAGTAGCTGCCCAGGAAGTTGAGGTATACCCCCATCGCATCCTCGTTAGTGTAACTGGCACCGATATCCATTTGGAATAAGTTGAGTGGTGAAAGACCAATACCGGCTGTTACCGTTCCATCTTGGTCACTGTACGCTAAGTTTTTCTTATAACCCGCACGCAGTTGCAATTGACGCAGGACATCGATTTCTCCACCTACCCTAATCCACTGGGTATTGTCATCAAAATCTTTATAGCGTTCTTCTTCATTCAGATCGTAATCGACACTCAGTGTAAAGTAGTCTGCGACGATACCAGCACCAACTGTGTACTGCGGTTTCATCTGGTATTCGTATTTCAACGTTCCGCCATTACGTGAAGCAATGGTTTTCGTTTCGATGTCTCGGCTGACCAGGTTAGTGGCAGCAAAGCCAATTCGAAATGGGCCATAAAACCAAAGTGCACCCGCATCCATGTTGAACATGGTTTCCGCTTTGTCGTTGTCTCGGATGTCTTTGATATCGTAATCATCTAAGCTAGCCTCATAAACGTAGGTGTAGATACGCTGAAGTTTCGGTGTTACACCAAAAGCAATGTGCTGCCCTAAGAATGTCTGATATTTTGCCAATGAGATACCGGCCTCCGCTACGCCAATCGAAACGGCGTTAACCGTCGAGTTTCGAGCGCGTGTTTCGATATCGGCATCATCAGAGATTTGCGGAGTCGCGTACGATTCCGTGTAGAGTTTGCCAAACACGTTTGCGGCCACAAATTTGTTCGGAATCGCAAACGCGACAGCGCCACCTAAGTCAGCTTTGACTTCAGTACCTGTAAGGTTATCAAGTGACTGTTCCAGTTCAGGGATTCGGTTCGGATCCTGACTGTCGATAAGATCGGACACGCGATCGAGCTCATCGACCATGCCATCTTCATCGTTATAGGTTAAGCCTACGCTTGGGATCAACATACCAACATCGTCGTTACGTCGATAGATGGCAGTTAACGCAGGGTTGTAGAAAGGCGCAGTTAAAAAGTTTGCTGACACAACACCGACACCACCCATGGCTTCACCACGGGCTTCGATAGCGTAGTTGGCTGCAGATGCAGAACCGGTAGCAAGGAGAATCGAGCAAGTTAAAAGTTTTATAGAGGTTTTCATAGCCGTTATATAGTGTCCACTTCCGTATGGGTTATAACGACCTATTCTCTATTAACTTTAGTTATTCCTCTACTGAAACATCATAGGTCTTACTAATAATTTGGGTTTGTTCCACAATTATTGGACCTTGCCAGCGTTGATGTGTCATAGAAATCGCTAACACATAACGCGCCGGAGGAACGTTGACCAATTCCAGTGATGTCGGATAATCGGATTCGTACGTCTTAGACCATACCTGGTTGTATGAACCATCAACGTAGTCGTAAAACGCAACATTGAGTTTCGGCAGCGGACAGTACTTATTCAGCAAAGCGTTTTTCTCAACTCGCCACTGATCTTTCGAGGCCCAACGTACGGTGTATTTGGCTTTTGGGTCGCCGAGAATCAGCCAAGAGCTCCACGACGTTTGGTCTTTGGCGGTCACATCAATTCGATAAAGCCCCATCGAAACACGACTGTTTAGGTTGTAGCGTTTCATATAAACTTTTTCGTCACTGTTCGCCGAGGGCCCAGCGTCACTGATGGTCATTTCATCGTCGGCAGACATCGATTTATCGACCCACTTTTTCAGTGTTATGTCTGCCAACTCTTTGTTGGTGCGGATTTCTACACTGGCTCGATAGGCATCTCGGCCGGGGCTTTGGATATCGGTTCTTCTGACTAAAACCGATTTTATCCAGTCTGGTAACGGCTTGTTTTCCAGGCTTTTGCCACAATCGACATCAAATGACTGGACAATTAAGTCATTTAGGTGAGGCTCAATTGATGGGTTCGTTTCTTGTTGCCACACTTCAACCAACGATGAGAACATCGAAGGTAAGTCATTGTCGAGCAGGTGCTGATGGGCCTGAGTCAATGGTGTGTTTTTTTGAAACCAATCGACTGCTTGGGTTTGAAAAGGCGCGCATATCAGCGCGCCAATCAGCCAGTAAGAACCTCGCATTGATTACGCTTTCATCTTGTAACCAACACCACGCAGGGTTTCAATTTCTAACCCTGGTAATTTTTGGCGTAACTGAAGTACGTGCGTATCTACGGTGCGAGTTGTCGGGAAATGGTTGTAGCCCCATACGTGATCCAACAATTCATCACGAGTGAACACGCGACCAAGGTTACTGGCAAGGAAAAGCAGCAAATCAAACTCAGTACGAGTCAGTGTGACAGACTCCTCTTTGTAAAACACTTCGCGAGTGGCTTTGTCGATCACCAAGTGTTCGGTCTTCACTTTTGAGTCGTCTTGTGCATCTGATTCCGGTAGACGTAACTGAGCACGAATACGAGCAAAAAGCTCGGCTTCGGCAAACGGCTTCGTCAGATAATCATTGGCTCCGGCATCCAAACCTGTCACTTTGTCTTTTACAGTGACCAGCGCCGTCAGCAGGATGACAGGAACGTCTTTAATCTTTTTCCATTCAGGAAGATGCTGAACTGAATCGCCATCAGGAAGCTGGCGGTCCAGGATAACCAGATCGGCTTTATCCCAATGCTGCGCAACGCCCGCGATAGTTTCAGAGTGGAAACATTCATATCCCGCTTGCTCTAAACTAACCAAAAGGCCATCAGCTAGGTTTTTATCGTCTTCAACGAGAAGCAACGTCTGTTTCACAAGGTATCTCCAATATAAAAGTGGTTGGTGGTCCGGCTAGGGTCATCTTTCCGCCCATTCTGCCGACCATCGACTCTACGATAGTTAATCCTAAACCAAGCCCGGCCTTGCTCACAAATGGCTTTTTCAACTGACGCCAGTCCTTGTGAGTGAGTTCGCCTTGGTCAATAACTTTTACGGTAATGCCGTTGTCTGTTGTCGCCACATCCAAAGTAATAGGTGGAACACCATACTTAACCGCATTACGAATCAGGTTATCAATACATGTACCCAGCCAGTAAACATTAAGCTTAGCAGCGACATCTTTATTTATGGTCAGCTTAATGTCACCTTCAAACTCTTCTTCAATTTTAAATGATAACCACTCTTCTATCGATGGCACCCATTCGGTCGCTAAAGGTTTACTGTCTGATTGCAAATAGTCCTTACTCGCCTCAGCGAGTTGCCGCAAACGACGCGAGTCTTCGCAAAGTCGCCGAAACTCATCGTATACCGTTTCAGGCAGTCGCTCAAATTCACGCCGGAACCCTTCCACAGTCAGTGACAAGCTGGCAATAGGTGTTCTCAGTTCGTGTGTCAGGATTTGAAGAATCAACATGCGACTCTTCATTTCCTTGCGTTTTGTATTCCATCGATAAACCGACCAACCCAACACCAACAAAATGTTGGCGATCACCAGTATGACCATACTGATGCGCAAAATGTTGGCGTGATCTTCGACATTCCAACACAGGTTACCTCGTTGGACAAAACAACTGGTCGATTGGTTCGATAAAGAAAAGCTTAATCCGGCCTGGCTTATATTCGCCTTCCAGACATCTTCAGGAAAAATATAATAACGATCCCCTTGCCTCAACCAAAACTCGCCACGTTCCATAAACATGCTCGCACCGGAAATCAGAGCCGTGATCGCATCTTCATCCATGCGCTGTAAACGCCCAAGCAACGTATCATTGTCGGCAAGTGGGCGTTCTGAGATTTGCATGTATTGCTGGAGTTCATCCTGCTTGTCCGGGTATTTCTCCACATAGCGAGCTGCATAAGAGCCTCCCCCCGGATGGACTAGCCCGCTGCGTGCGAACCAACGTGTACTTAACTTTGTGCCTTTACAAATCGCGCGGGTGAACACTAAAGGTTCGGTAATTAGCGGACTTAGCGGTAACTTGCCAGTACAGGTCTTAGCCAACTGATAAAGTTGCTGAATATCTTTCAACGGATATTGGGATGTCTGAGGCAGCATAGACTCGGGAGTGATCAATCGGGTTGGATATTCTGTCTGAATCACCCGGATATCATAAGAAACGGTGGCTGAAGAGGTATCAAAGAGATCGACGAACTTGTCAATACGCTCAGGCAGCGAATCGGCACTCACCTGCATAGAGGCAAACGCAAATAGCGTGAATATGAATTTAGATGCTGCTTTAATCAAGGGTATTTGTTCAAATTCAGTACGTTACGATAACTATAAGGCATTATGTACCAAGAATACATGTGAAATGTAATATTGATGTCAATAATGTGTTCTTTAAAAAACAAGAAGCCAGCAAAATTGCTGGCTTCTTTAAGCGTTAACTTCAGTTTATAGCGCTTTCGATATGGCGTCTACACTGTCTTTGGCATCGCCAAACAACATATGGGTATTGTCCTTAAAGAACAACGGGTTCTGTACCCCGGCATAACCAGTATTCATTGAGCGTTTGAACACAATGACGTTCTGCGCGTTCCAAACTTCGAGGACAGGCATACCGGCAATCGGGCTGGTTGGATCTTCCTGAGCGGCTGGGTTGACCGTATCATTTGCACCAATGACCAGAACTGTATCGGTATCACCAAAGTCGTCGTTGATTTCGTCCATTTCCAGAACAATATCATACGGGACTTTCGCTTCGGCTAGCAGCACGTTCATGTGACCAGGTAAGCGCCCTGCTACAGGGTGAATCCCGAAACGAACGTTTACGCCTTGTGCACGAAGCTTCTCCGTGATCTCATGTACTGGGTATTGAGCCTGAGCAACCGCCATGCCATACCCCGGAGTGATGATCACTGACTTAGAGCCTTTCAGCATATCAGCGACATCTTCCGCAGTAATTTCGCGGTGCTCGCCATGATCCACATCGCTGGAAACCACCACTTCCTGACCAAAACCGCCGGCAATTACGCTAATAAATGAACGGTTCATCGCCCGGCACATAATGTATGACAGAATGGCACCTGAAGAACCCACTAATGCTCCCGTTACAATCAGTAGATCGTTCGCCAACATGAAACCGGCTGCGGCGGCTGCCCAGCCAGAGTAGGAGTTCAGCATCGAAACGACGACTGGCATATCCGCCCCACCGATGGACGCCACCAGGTGGTAACCAAAAGCAAACGCAATCAACGTCATAACGATTAAAGCAAACATACTGCCGTCCGCTTTGACAAAATAGATCAACAGGAGCGTAGAAATTACAACGGCCGCCAAATTCATTTTATGTTTGTGCGGCAAGTTTAGCGGTGAAGATGAAATGATCCCGCGTAATTTACCAAATGCGACCACCGAACCGGTAAATGTGACGGCACCGATAAAGACGCCCAGAAACACCTCTACCATGTGAATGACGTGTTCTGCGTGTATACCGGCCAGGTCTGTCGATACTGGCGCTGGTGGCTCAAGATAGCTGTTGTAGCCCACTAATACGGCGGCCATACCAACAAAGCTGTGAAGAATTGCCACCAGCTCTGGCATCTCTGTCATTTCGACTTTCTTAGCGAAATGAATACCGATCCCGCCACCGATCACCATTGCTAAGATGATCCAGGCCAGGCCTTGTGCTCCAGGGCTGAAGATCGTCGCGATCAAAGCGATCGTCATCCCTGCGATGCCGTAATAATTACCGCGTTTTGCTGACTCTTGCTTCGACAAACCAGCCAAACTCAATATGAAAAACAGAGCAGCAACGATATAAGCCGCCTGTACTAATCCTGCAGACATATGTTACTCCCTATTTAACGGTCTTTACGGAACATTTCGAGCATACGTTTGGTCACGGTAAAGCCACCAAAGATATTAATGCTCGCAATGAGAACAGCGATAAATGAAATGAAGGTCACTAAACCGTTCCCCTGCCCAATTTGCAGTAAAGCACCAACGACGATAATGCCTGAAATCGCATTGGTCACCGACATCAACGGGGTGTGCAGGGAATGCGTGACATTCCAGACAACGTAATAACCGACCACACAAGCCAGAACGAATACCGTAAAGTGAGACAAAAATGCTGCGGGTGCGACCGATGCCACCCAGGCAAAGGCGGCCACACCGATGGCGACACCCGCCAGTTTTTTCACTGGTGACGCAGGTTCTTGTGGTTTCTCATCTTTCTTGGCAGATTCCACAGCTTTTGTCTGAGGCTGTACAGAAACCTGAATCGGTGGCGCTGGCCAAGTAACTTCCCCTTCTTTCACTACTGTAACACCGCGAATCACCACATCATCAAAATCGATATTGACAGTGCCATCTTTTTCTTTGCAAAGCAGTTTCAGTAGGTTTACCAGGTTGGTCGCGTAAAGTTGCGATGATTGCGTTGGCAATCGGCCAACCATATCGGTATAACCAACAACTTTAACGCCGTTGTCCGTCGTGATAACTTTATCGGCCTGGGTGTATTCACAGTTACCGCCATTAGCGGCTGCAAGATCGACAATCACACTGCCCGCTTTCATGCTGTCGACCATTTCTTTGCTGATCAGCTTCGGCGCAGGCTTGCCAGGGATCAAAGCCGTGGTGATAATGATGTCGACGTCTTTTGCTTGCGCAGCGTAAAGCTCAGCCGCTTTCTTATTGAAATCATCGGACATCTCTTTCGCATAGCCGTCGCCAGAGCCAGCCGTTTCCTGAAAATCGACAGTCAGGAACTCAGCCCCCATCGATTCGACTTGTTCTTTCACTTCCGGGCGAACGTCAAATGCGCGCACGATAGCACCCAGACTGCCTGCCGCGCCAATCGCCGCCAAGCCGGCAACACCAGCCCCAGCGACTAGGACTTTAGCAGGAGGCACTTTACCCGCTGCAGTTATTTGCCCAGTAAAGAATCGCCCGAATTCATGTGCAGCTTCGACGACGGCACGATAACCTGCGATATTCGCCATTGAAGACAAGGCATCAAGCGCCTGAGCACGTGAAATACGAGGGACGGCATCCATGGCCATTACATTGATGTTTTTGCCTGACAGTTTTTCCATTAATTCAGGATTTTGTGCAGGCCAAATAAAACTGACTAACGTTGCGCCCTCTTTTAACAACGCAATTTCATCAACTTCGCCCTCATAGAGTGGCGCATTCACTTTTAGAATGACATCTGAAGACCAAACGTCTTGTTTGGAAACAACGTTTGCCCCCGCCGCCTCAAATGCAGCATCATCGAAACTAGCCAGCACCCCCGCTTGCGTTTCGACAGAGACATCAAATCCCAGTTTTATTAGCTGCTCTACCGATTTCGGCGAGGCAGCTACTCGCGTTTCACCCGCGAGTATTTCTTTTGGCACACCAATTTGCATAGCGATTCCTTGACTATTGGCAGAATGACTTATCCGTTTTTATCGGACCAAAAAATGAACTGCAAGTACTTTGTAACAAAAATACAAAATATCATGAGTTATAACCGTATGTAATGAATCATCTTGCTGACAAGATTGTAAGAAAACAACGTATTCTTGACTCAGCAGAGGTCAAACCAGTAGCAAAAAAGTTCAAATTAAACAGTAGATTACAATCGCATTACATACAAAACGAGCCATAAGAATATCGACTTATGGCTCATAAAATACTGATTGGAATCAAAGAGAAATTTGATAAATTAGAAAATGTTATCGCCCATTTGATCGATAAACATTTGCGCCTTTTTCAGCATGAATTCATTAGCATCGCTTTCTGAGGCTAGGACATCAGAACGAATAAAGCGATGTGTTTTTACTTCACCATCGATTTCTTTGGTTATCCGACCGGCAATCCGATATTGACCGCCTTCTGCTATCGCTTCCTGATAAATCAGAAAACCTTTGTATTCGACTGGCTCTACCTGTTTGGGTTCTTTTGGTTGACCGCCACCAAACAGGCGTGAAAATAGACCCACTCACAACTCCTTAAGAACGTTTAATATTAATGATTGGTTTCTCGTACCACTCCAGCGTATCGCTTTCACTCTTATTTGACGAACGAATAAACGGAATGTGTTCGTCGCGATTCTGACGTCGATCGTCAATGATCATTGACTCGGCAGCGAATACTGCATCTTCCGCCGCCTTTTGAAGTGACAACATTTTATGCTCAGGCAAGGCTGACAAAAAATCAATATCATATCGAATATAGACCGGACGAAGCTGACTAAGCGCCAGGCATGCAAGGTCAGCGAGCTGATCATGAGTAAAGTGGTTGGCGTAAGCTTCCCGGGTCAGAACCTGGCCGACCAGCGTCTCCATATAGTTATGAACATCCACACTAATTTGCATAACGTCATTCCTTCGCAACAGGATTAAACAGGTTAATTTATAAACATAGACCAACTTTTACTCTGATAGTTTAGTAAAAAGCTTGGCAATTCAATAAATAGAAGTATTCTTATACTCAATTTTCGAAATTGTTATATTCATCGGGCCGAGTTTTTCGTTTTATGTCGTACTCCATAGTCACTACGAACTGGTTTCGTTTAGCGTTTCCGCTATTGCTGGTTACGCTGCTATGGACAGGTATGAGCAATGTCATCACGGTGACACAAGCTAATATAGGATTCGCGTCACATCTTCCCTACATTATTCTGGGATCAGTTTTTACCTTAGGCCATTTTTTTAAGCAAAGTCGAATCTCTATGATTTCTGCTGCGCTTATTTTATCTTATTGGGTGATCCAGGTCAGACTTCAAAGCCCTCTCACCACGGGCTCAACGCTGTTAGAACTCTCTTTATTAGCCTTTTTACTGCCCGTCGCCAGTTTTCTGGTTTATCCAATGAGTGATACGGGGATCAATAGTCGTACATTTGGTGTTTATATACTGGTTCTGCTGATGTTCGTCTTTTGGGCATACCTCATTGTGGCTCACTACAACGACGGAGGCTTCAGCACGTTCAGCAATGCATTTCTTTACTATGTGCCACAGATATCGCGCCTTCCTTTGATTTTAGTGCTCTACCTGGCTGCTCTGGTTGGGATCAGTGCCATTCTTGTATTGCGTAATAATCGGATTGTTGATGTTTCCGTCTACTCAGTTGTGTCGTTGACCAGCATCACGTTCATCTTTTTTCACGTTCACTACGTCTCCAGTACGATGTTTTCAGTCGCCGGTATCTTGTTGCTCATTTATCTGCTCTCAGCAAGCTACGAGCTGGCCTTCAATGACCGGCTGACTGGTATACCAGGACGATTGGCATTAGACGCTGATTTACGCCACCTTGGCCGACACTTTACTGTCGCCATGGTGGATATTGACCACTTTAAATCATTCAATGATACCTATGGTCATGATACTGGCGACGACGTTTTAAAGCTGGTTGCTTCTAAGCTCACCAAAGTGGGCGGCCGGGCGCGTGTCTACCGTTACGGGGGCGAAGAGTTCACCGTATTATTCAAAGGTAAAAATGCCGATGAAGCCACCTCGCATCTCGAAACATTGAGGCAATCTATCGAGGGCTACGAGATGTACCTTCGCGACGACAGTCGGCCGAAGAACGATAAACAAGGCTTGCGGCAGCGTGGCAAAGCGAAAAAACGTGAATCGGTGAACGTGACCATCAGTATTGGTTATGCCGATAGCAAAACAAGCCGCAAAGCCGAAGAAATCATGAAACGCGCCGATAACGCGTTGTACAAAGCAAAAGAGAAAGGTCGCAATCGGATTGAGAAAGCTAAGGCTTAATCTTGATTAAAAAACAACACGATACTACCGCCCTTGTAATCGGACCCGTAGTTAACATTGATACCGATGCCGATATTATCGATCCAGTCTGCTTCGAATGGCGGCGTCATGAGCCAGCCGATGGACGTCTCGTAGTAGTGGTCTGTGCCAAACTCACTTGGCGTGTCTCCACCCAAGTCAATTCGACTGATACTGGCATATAAAGACTGTAACGAGTTTCCCCACTGCGTGATGTTGTAAAACAGTTCTGCTCCGTTAGAAACATACCAGCCTTCCGGGTTCCCCACATTGCCACTATTGGCATCACCCCAGCCATAACCATAAAAATAGTGCCATGATGAGACAGCTTTCCATTTACCCCACTCCGGCTCGTCGTGATACTCGAATTTTAGCGTGGGTTCATAAATGTTGGACCAGGCAGACACATCGACTAAGCGGTCTTTCAGAAAAACATCTATCAATTCCTGTGATTCTAAGCTATTGGCAGTAAAGTCATTTTTATAATGAATCAGATGAGTGCCTATACCCGGGATGAGTCGCCAGTTTTCAGTCAGGTTCATACGATAGCGATAGGCCGAAAAACCAGAAATGATCGTCTCTTTTAAGTTGTCTTCTGGCACGTCGCCCTGAAGTAACTGGGTATCCGAATCAGTGAAAATGCCCGACAGGCGGAGATAAATACGATGTTGGTTGTCTGAGTCGGGCTCATCAAACTCAAACGTGAGCGGGATGGCCACAACCGAATTTTGTTTCCGTCGCTCGACAGCATCATCCGAGCCCAGATTTTCGTTGTCGAGATTTAATGCCCGATTAGGATTAAAGTCGTTCACCCCGAATTTAATGACATCTGTATCAGTCAGCACGACAACTGAGGCAAATCGATGTTCAAACGATTTGATTATCGCGTCATCCAACTGATTCGCTGAGATCTGTTGTGAAGCGGTAAGCACGCTAAAAAACAGCGCTACTCGATAAGTTAAGAAGGTCCGTTTCATCGTTTCCTGTACAGCAAGTCTTAGAGAAGACTATCCAGTTCTTTCCAAATCAGACACGGCTACAAAGCAGTTTCGCCCGTTACTTTTCGCTTGATACAGTGCATCATCGGCGGCGCCGTAAATATCTTCATTAGATTCACGCCCTTTGGGCAAAATACTCAACACGCCAAGTGACACCGTCACGTAAGGTGTGCCATGATTGTAGTCATGCGGATACGCGACGTCTTTAAACCGGTCCATGATGCGTTGCGCTGCCTGGCTCGCCTGCTCCAATGACGTATTCGCCAGTAAAACAACAAACTCCTCACCGCCATATCGACCTACAAACTCACCGCTGCGGCTAAATAGTTTAGACGTTTCCTGAGCAAGTCGAATTAAGCATCGGTCTCCTTCAAGGTGGCCGTAATTGTCATTAAATGCTTTGAAATTATCGACATCAAACAAAAGCATGCCAAGTGGCAACTCCTGCCGTCCATGCCAGGCGATCAACTCCTGCAATTTGTCATCAATAAACCGGCGGTTGAACACTTTAGTCAGCCCGTCTTCGTTAACCTGCTGTTGTAAGACGTGATTTAACTCTTCAAGTTTTGCCGAAGTCTTTTTCAACTCACGACGCATGAAGGCTATCCGCTGCATGGCACGTAGCTTAGAGTTCAGTACGATTTTATCGACCGGCTTAATGAGGTAATCGTCTCCCCCGGCATCAATGGCTTTCGCGATCATACTCGGTTCATCATGACCACTGAGGAAAATGATCGGCACCCACTCCGGGTACAATCGTCTGATCTCGTGAGAGAGCTCGAAACCGTCCATTTCCGGCATCGAAATATCAAGTAGCACAAGCTCAGGGTCAAAGTCACTGTATAGCGCCAAGGCAGCACGACCACTGGAGACAGCTTCGACAGTATGACCAAGCTGTTTCAAGCGAATCGCAAGCTGCATTCTGTCCAGCTGAACATCGTCAACCAGTAGAATACGCATTGATGAACCCGTTTCACTCATGTAAGTACCAGAAATAATTGGATATATTTAGATATAGCACAGCAGCCTCTTTGTTGCACCGTGTATTATCAATAACTTGCTTTTAAATTATCTAAGCACCAAGCAGTAAAGGAGCAAACCCCGGCAAAGTCACTTAAAGTTGTTTGATTTTCAGCATTTATCTGTTGATATCACGCGCTAAGATGAGTTTGAGTATTGACTTTTCGCTGTGAGTTTTTAGGATCGCCCTTTTTCGATACGAGAATATGTCAATGTCTGACACTAACCAAACCGAACAACAAACTGTCGATCTGGAAACGATTTCTCCTGAACTGCGTCAGGTAATCGAATTTGATCAGGTGCCTGAAGCGATGCACTTCATGGTTTCCTCTATTCACGAAGTGTCAGAAGAAGCCGTACGCGAAGCTTGGGACTCACTGCCTGCCAGCGCACAGAATGTGCTCGACAACTTCGAGCAATTTCACGCTCTGATTTCTGTGAGTCAGGCTTTTGCTGGCGTTAACGTGATGGAAGAGTTCCCAACGCTTAACCTGCCGAAAGAGATGACGGAAGAGCAGAAAGAACAGTACCGCGCAGAACTGCTGGATGAAGTGCTGCACAACTGTGTGAAGGATATGGTGAAACAAATCAAGAAAGCTCGCCGTGATCCCATTCTGAAGAAAGACTTCAAAGACGTATTCGTCAAATAAAATCAAAAATCAAGCCGCGTTCACCGCGGCTTTTTTATTTCAGTGCGTTAAGGCAACATCCCGTTGCGTCACGCTCACCCCTTTAACCTGGGCAAACACCTGCATCCCGACATGTAAGCCAAGTTCATCTCTGGCCCAGGCAGTTACCGTGGCCCATAGACAGCACCCTTCACCCAACGCCAGTTTTATCGCCACGCTCTGCTTATCGCCTCCATGGCGACGAGTTTCTAGCTCCACAATCTCAGCCGGTAATATATTCCGGATAGAAGTCGAGCGCGGTTTCTCCAAAGCGAGTGAGACGTCATTGGCCCTGACCTGAAGACGGACCGATGAACCCACCAAAGCATCTATTCGCTGAACCCAAAGATGAACACCCGTCGCCAACTTAAGCTGACTCAACGCGTAGTCGTCATTGTGCGTCTCGATTGAAGCTTCAAACAAAGAGCTTTGATCGGAAAAAGACTGCCAAGGGCGCATTGCTTTGGTTGACCAAACCTGTTCTACCGGTCCAGAAGTCACCGCCTGACCGTCATCGATGACCACTAAATAGTTCGCCAGTCTTAGGATCTCATTCAAGCTGTGAGTGACATACAGAATTGGGATTTGAACCCGATCGGCTAGTTCTTCGAGAAATGGCATCACTTCACGTTTACGTGGCATATCCAGAGAGGCGAGAGGTTCGTCCATTAACAAAATATCCGGCTTTGCCAGTAGCGCTCGGCCAATGGCCACTCTCTGTTTTTCCCCGCCAGACAGTTCGCTTGGAAAGCGGTCTAACAACGGTTCAAGGGCTAACAACTTGATGATGGTTTCCACGTGGTCAGGATCCATCTTCTTAACGCCATAAAGCAGATTGCCTTTCACCCGGTAGTGAGGGAACAAACGCGCATCCTGAAACACATAGCCAACGTTACGTTTGTGGACTGGTACATCAAGGTTCTTCAATGACGAAAACAACGTTCGGTCTTGAACCACGATCTCACCTTCACCTGGTCGCAATAAGCCTGCAACCACGTTGATTAAAGAGGTTTTTCCGGCTCCTGAGCGGCCAAATATGGCGGTAATGCCGCTTGCTGGTAAATCCAAATCAATGTCAAAGTGCGTGTCGCCCAATACCAGGCAATATTTTACCCGAAGCAATGTCATCGCACGGCCCCCAGACGTTTCGCTGTCCGACGTGCCATCCATTCCGAGATGAGTAGTGACGCTAATGCGATCACGATAGAGATGGCGCACAAGCGTGCCGCTTCGAGCTCAGAACCGGGGGTTTCAATAAAATTATACATTGCCAGAGGAATGGTTTGTGTTTCGCCAGGAATGTTGGAAACAAAGCTGATGGTAGCACCAAACTCACCTAGGCTACGTGCGAAAGACAACATCGTACCAGTTATGATGCCGGGAATCGTGAGTGGTAAGGTTATTGTCATGAATACCCGCCATGAAGAAGCTCCCAGTGTCGCTGCAGCTTGCTCTAGTTTCGTGTCGACACTTTCTAAACTAAGACGAATCGAGCGCACCATTAGAGGAAGCGCCACCACAATACATGCGAGCGTGGCGCCTTTCCAACTGAAACTGAAGACCAAACCAAAATGTTCTGCCAGCCACGCTCCCAATATACCTTGCCTGCCCATCAGGACAAGCAACAAGTAGCCGATCACAACAGGAGGAAGCACCAAAGGTAGGTGAATCAGGCTATCGAGTAAGCCTTTACCTATAAATTGCTTACGCGCCAACATCCAGGCCAACGCAATACCGATCGGTATTAACCATACGATGGCGTAAAACGCGACTTTTAAGCTCAGCAGCAGAGCTTGGTATTCATATTCAGATAACAATGCTTATGCTCTTAGTTAAATCCGTACTTATCGAGGATCGCTTTACCTTGTTCGCCGTTGAGGTAATCGACAAAAGCCTGGGTTTGCGCATCCTGATTGAAGACCGCCATGGGATAACGTATGGGCGTATGCAAGCTATCGTCAAATTCCCGAACAATGCTGACCTTGTCCGACAGCAACGCATCTGTTTTATAAACAATGCCGAGATTGGACTCTTTACGCTCTACCAATGCCAGCGCCAAGCGTACATTGCTGGTCGGAGCCAGATGTTTTTCAAGCTCTGGCCAAACCTTCAGAGCTTCTAAACTCTCTCGACCATAAATGCCGGCCGGAACGGCCTGTGTGTTGCCTATCGCCAGTCGGGTTGGACCTAACGCATGAATCCAGGAGTCGGCACTCTCCAACACCAAATTCGTATCGCCACCTTTCGGCTCTATCACAACCAGTTTGTTGGATGCCCACTCAGTGACAGCGTCACTATTTATCATCTCTTTATTGATCAGATAGTTAACCCACTTTTCATTGGCTGAGACAAACACATCCGCCGGCGCGCCATTCTCTATCTGACGTGCTAGCGCTGACGATCCGGCGTAAACGGGAACAACCTTGATGCCATCATGACTACTTTCATAACTGGTGATCAAATCATTCAACACATTTGTCATGGAAGAAGCAGCATAAATGCGCACGTCCTCAGCGGATGCGGAAAAACTGATGGTTAGCGCAACAAACGTTGCTATATAAGGTACTTTCATTGTGCACTCTTTTGTAGCTGGGGCCATAACAAACTCAAATCGAGACACTGCTCAACAGCGTCGGCAATTTGGTCTATCGCTTGTTCTTTCATTGTTTCATGTGATTGCAGCTTTACGGCTTCACACCCTGCCCACTCACAAATCAGTTGCAGTGCTTCAGGGCTGTCTAATATACCGTGCAGATAGGTCCCAAAGATTTGATTGCAATCACTGATTTCACCGTCTGTTGTGGCAGCATCCAAGATCACAGGGCTCGATCCAGAGGTTTGAGTGCGACCAACATGTATTTCATAGCCTTTGACGGGAACGGACCGGGTGTTCAAAGTAAGTGACCCGGTCACATTAGTGAGCGCTTTTTGCTTAGTTAATACCGTTTCAGCGCTCAATAGTTCAAGTCCACGGCTGACTCCAGCAGGGCCTTCTACGCCGTATGGGTCATCAATAGTACGTCCCAACATCTGGTAGCCACCGCAAATCCCCATGACTTTTCCCCCTAGGCGCAGATGGCGCTGAATGTCTTTATCCCATCCCTGCTCTCGGAGGTACGCCAGATCTGAGCGGACCGATTTTGTCCCAGGCAAAATGATCAAATCAGCATGGCTGAGGCGTTCACCTTTACCCACATAACGTAAATTGATATCAGGGTTTAAACGCAATGAATCGAAATCGGTATGATTGCTGATCCGAGTAAAAACAGGGACGACAACATTTAACTTAGCGCCTGAATTCAGATTTTGTTGGGTAGTGATGGCGTCTTCCGCTTCTAAGTTAAAACCATGAAGATAAGGCAGAACCCCGATCACAGGTTTGCCGGTTGTTTTCTCCAACCAATCCAAGCCCGGTTGCAAAAGCGAAATATCCCCGCGAAAACGGTTGATGACAAAGCCTTTGACGCGCTGCTGCTCTGATTCAGACAAAAGCGCCAGCGTACCGAATAAATGCGCGAACACTCCGCCCCGATCGATATCGGCAATGATGATCACCGGAACGTCAGCCTCTTCTGCAAACCCCATGTTCGCGATATCGTTTTCTCGCAAGTTGATCTCTGCCGGGCTACCGGCACCTTCAACAACCACACAGTCATACTCACGACATAAAATATCAAAAGACTCCAGAACCGTGGGCAACGCAATCTGCTTATAATTTTGGTAGCCCACCGCTTCCATGTCCTGTATCGCCTTCCCCTGCAAGATGACCTGCGCCCCTGTATCTGAGTTTGGCTTGAGCAAGACCGGATTCATATGCACGGATGGATCAATACGACATGCCTGGGCTTGAACAGCCTGCGCGCGTCCTATTTCGCCGCCATCAGGAGTGACGGCACTGTTAAGTGCCATATTTTGCGGCTTGAAAGGGGCAACGTTTACCCCTTTTCTGTTCAGCACACGGCATAAGCCTGCCACTAACGCACTTTTCCCTGCATCAGACGTTGTCCCCTGAACCATCAGAGTGCGAGGTGATAAATCCATAACTATTCCAAAAACTTAAATCTACGCCTCTATAATACTCACATCCCTGCTGGTGTCTCAATAAATGAATAGAGTATGAATGGCCTACTCACCAAGGGTTCAAGTGCTGCGTGTTGTAATTCCACCATCAAACAACCATATATAAGGACACAAAAGATGAAAAAGACGATAATTGCACTTACTGCCGCTCTAACCCTGTCACCAGCTCTTGCCCTGGCCAACTCTACTCAGACAGGCATCCAATACAACGGTCCGGTAGAAGTCAGTTCTGTGAAACAACTGCTGGCCGATGCCAATATGTTCACAGAAAAAGATGTCGTGGTAGAAGGCCATTTGCTGCGTCAGGTTCGTAAAGACACCTTCATTTTTTCTGATGGTGATGGCGAAGTCCAAATCGAATTCGATGATGACATTCATTTCAACACACCGCTCAATGCAGAGACTAAAGTGCGTTTATACGGCGAGTTTGAAGGTGGTCAAACACCGGAAATTGAAGTCGAGCAGGTTCAACTGCTGTAAAGTCGTTCGAATACAGCTCCAGATTGGTAAACTGGTCTGCTTTTTGCAGACCTTTTTATTAACGCCAAAAATCAATCACATCCATCTGGAGTTGTAATGAACAAACAACGTTTCGCTGTCTGCCTGGCAGCGCTGGCAAGCTCTCTGCCTCTTTCCGCACAAGCCAACAATTTTGACTACAACTTTTTCGAAGTGCGCATGGGAATGAGTCCGGAAACCGCTGGTGTAGAAGCCAGTACTTTGATCACTGAAAACCTTCACCTGGTTGGCCGGATTGATTCAAAGTTGGATCACGACTGGGACGCTGCGGCGGGTATAGGGTTTAACGGTCCGATCAACCAATTTGCCGATGTATACGGACAACTGTTGGTACACAATATCCAGGAGTCAGAAGAAGACGGTGATGACAACAATACACAAGCAGAAATTAACATTGGTGTACGTCTGTGGCTAAGCGATCAACTAGAGGCAACCGGCCGCATCGGTAAAAATGATGAACGCTCTGTGTTTCATGCCGGGGTGCGTTTCCACTCCACCAATCAATTGTCTTTATCAGCCGAAGCTCGCAACAATGGTGTGTATGGCCCGCAGGCTGTCATGTCGGTTCGCTTCCAATACTAAGTCTGTGACAAAGGAAAAGGTAGCCGACGCTACCTTTTTTGTTGCCTTACCACAATTTTTCTCGGTATCAATTCTATTCCGGGGTTGTAGCGCTTGGCCGTCGCATTTAATGCCAGCTCAAGGGCACTGTCGGCGATTAACTCAAACTGTTGTGGTAGAGAGTTAATTTTTATCGGCAGGAAATCCAGTAAACGGTTGTCACCGAAAGTGGCCAACTGTATCCGGTGCATTAACTCGGGGTGCTCAAACAACACATCCAAAACGCCTTCGAGCAGCGTGTATGACGTTGTAATAAGAGCCTGAGGGATAGTATTATCGCTTACCCACTCTTCAAACACTTTTTTACCATCTTCACGGTTGAAGTGTTGACCATAGCCGACCTGAAAGCGTTGTCCTGCTTTTTTGACCGCGGCTTCAAATCCCAATTGACGCTCACGGGAGATATTAAGTTCTGGCAATGCGCCAATTAATCCAAAATTAGTGACGCCGTCACATACTAAAGATTGTGTTAATTCAAATGCTGCGCCGAAATCTTCACTGATAACACACGAAAAATATTCGTCGTCTAAAGGACGGTCAATCGCAATCACCGGTGTACCCGATTTTTGTAACGCGAGGTAAAACTCGCTCGCGTCTGGCATCGCACTGGCAACAAACAACGCATCAATACGACGACTCACTAACGCATCTGCGACTTTCTTTTCCGTTTCTGGATTGTCATCAGAGCAACCAATCAGAATCTGGTAATCTGCGCTACGCGAATTTTGCTCAAGCAGTTTTGCCAGACGTGCATAACTGGTGTTCTCCAGATCCGGAATGATCAGACCAAAGGATCGACTGTTCCCTGCCCGCAATGAGGTTGCGGCGTGATCCGGACGATAATTGTGAGCCTCAACCACCGCCATAACTTTTTGCTGAGTCTTTTCACTAATCCGATATTTCTGGGCCTTACCATTGATGACATAACTGGCCGTCGTTTTCGACACACCGGCTAATCTGGCTATTTCATCAAGTGTCATATCAGTGCCTTTAATTTGTGGTGTTGATCAAATATCACCACATTCGATCTTAGGATTATTTGCATTATAAGCTGAAACGTTTCAGCATAAAAGCTGAAAGGATTCAGCAAAATCAAATTTGTGAAATAGATTGAGGAAATCAATCAATAATCAGCAAATGCACCTACACTCATATTTTGATGCGTGTGTTTTGCTGAATTTTTTTGAAAGAGTGCTGAAACGATTCAGCTGGCCGTTCAGTAAGGTTCAGCTGCGCACTCGAGGGATAGAACACATCAGCGCTCTGTTGCTGATAAGCAGAATATAAGAGGCAATTATGCTCCAGTTAACTATTCAGGATATCACGCTTAATCAATCGCATTCCTCAAAGCAGGATGCGATCCGCGCGATTGCACAGCAACTCTCAGATAAGGGGTTGGTGGCCGACGGGTACGTTGAAGGTATGCTCAACCGCGAAGCGCAAAATTCAACCTTTCTTGGAAATGGAATCGCGATCCCACATGGCACAACAGACACTCGCGATATGGTTAATCATACTGGCGTTGCCATCCAACACTTTCCTCACGGCGTTGACTGGGGCGACGGTAATACGGCATACATCGCGATTGGTATCGCTGCAAAATCTGATGAACATCTGGGCATCCTGAAACAACTGACGAAAGTGCTTTCCGCAGACGGTGTTGAAGAACGCTTAAAAAATGCCGGCAGTGCCAATGACATTATTGCACTGCTGAACGGTGAAGTTCAGCTTGAAGCTGATTTTGACGCATCCTTGATCCAACTCTCCTTCCCTGCCAGTGATATGGTGCAAATGACGGCGGTAGCGGGAGGCCTGTTAAAAAATACTGGATGTGCAGACAATGAATTTGTCGCTGAACTCGTGACCAAGTCCCCCACTCATCTTGGACAAGGACTGTGGTTAACCAGTTCAAACAAAGCGGTCAAACGTACCGGTATGTCACTGGTTACCACAGCAAATCATTGTGAATATGAAGGTGCACCTGTGAAAGGCTTAATCGCTTTTGCTGCATGCAACGCTGCACACCAGAAACAACTCGACATTCTCGGCCAACTGGTCTTTGAAGGTCGACAAGATTCGATTCTGAGCGCATCCGCCGATCAACTGCTTACTCTATTTAGCGGAGAAGAGGAAGCAGCATCAAATGACACGCAAGAAGCCTCTTTCGGTAACACGGCGATCTTCAAAATTCGCAACTCGCATGGTCTACACGCCCGTCCGGGAGCGATGCTCGTCGCCGAAGCGAAAAAATTCGAATCAACCATCAAGGTGGCCAATTTGGATGGTGATGCCAAACCGGTGAATGCCAAGAGCCTGATGAAAGTGATCGCCATGGGCGTGAAACACGGACATCAGTTACAGTTCACCGCCGAGGGACCAGACGCTCAGCAGGCGCTGACCGCCATTGGCACAGCGATAGAATCAGGTTTGGGTGAAGGTTGAGGTGCTGAGTATGGTCAATAAAGTCGTCACGATAACGTTAAATCCGGCCTTAGATTTAACCGGAAGCCTCGACACGCTGAATCCCGGCTCGGTAAGCCTGGTCAGTCATAGCGATCTGCATGCGGCAGGCAAAGGTGTGAATGTCGCTAAAGTCTTATCTGACCTGGGCGCACAAGTTACCGTCACCGGTTTTCTCGGCCGGGATAACCAAGAAATGTTCTGCCAATTGTTTGCTCAAATGGGCGCAAATGATCGCTTTGTGCGGGTTGAAGGCTCGACTCGTATCAACGTCAAATTAGTTGAACACAACGGTTCGGTCAGCGACATCAACTTTCCCGGCGTGACGGTCACCGAATCCGCGATGGCTGAATTTGAACGCACCCTGCTTGCGCTTTGCGAAGATCATGAGTTCTTTGTGCTCGCCGGCAGTTTGCCTAAAGGAGTGAGCCCCGAGCAGTGCGCCCGTTGGATAAAACTCTTACACAGCAAAGGCAAAAAAGTTTTATTCGACTCAAGCCGTGCTGCCTTAAGTGCGGGCTTGGACGCTCACCCATGGCTGATTAAACCAAATGATGAAGAGCTGTCAGACTTTGTTGGCCGAACACTGACTTCTGCAGAGGAGTGTCAGTCGGCGGCAATGACACTCTCCGAGAAAGGCATCGACAATATCGTGGTCTCCATGGGAGCTGATGGCGTCATGTGGCTCAATCAAAATGAGTGGTTACGCGCACAGCCTCCTCGCATGCAAGTCGTTAGCACTGTGGGTGCCGGAGATACCTTAGTTGCCGGGCTTTGCTGGGGCCATATGCAGAACCTGCCGAAAACCGAATTACTGTCGTTCGCAACGGCTTTATCTGCCCTCGCCGTTAGCCAGATAGGTGTTGGTGTGGACGACATCCAAGAAGTTCAATCCCTACAAAAACAAGTAAAAGTACAACCGCTTTCTCCAGTAGAAAGCTAAAGGACAAAGGTCGATATTATGAATATAGCGATTATCACAGCCTGCCCTAGCGGCGTGGCCAACAGCATTATTGCTGCCGGTCTGCTGGACAAAGCAGCGAAAGCGCTGGAGTGGAATGCTTCGATCGAATGCCAGTCGTCGGTACTCGATTCTCAGCCAATAAACTCAGAAAAAATCAACGATGCAGACGTGATTGTGATTGCAGCGAATACGCCAGTCGATGACACGCGTTTTGTCGGCAAGAAAGTCTACCGTGCTGACATCAGTGCATGCACTCATGACCCAAAAACGTTTCTACAAACAGCAGCGGCCAAAGCGGAATTACTCACGACTGCAACCACCACTATTTCGCCAGCTCAGGTTGATTCATCAGCCAGCAAAAAAATCGTGGCGATCACTGCTTGCCCAACAGGCGTGGCTCACACATTTATGGCGGCGGAAGCACTGGAGGAAGAAGCCACTCGTCGAGGGTATCAAATCAAAGTAGAAACCCGAGGTTCTGTTGGCGCGAAAAATCAGTTAACCGAAGAAGACATCGCTCAGGCTGATCTGGTCATCATTGCCGCTGACATTGAAGTGCCACTTGATCGTTTCTCTGGTAAATCTATGTATAAAACCAGTACCGGTTTGGCACTGAAGAAAACCGAACAAGAACTCGACAAGGCCTTCAATGAAGCCACAGTTTATCACCACAGTGCTGGCACGAGCACAGGCAGTGGTGTTACTGAAGAGAAAAAAGGCGTGTATAAACACCTGATGACAGGGGTTTCACATATGCTGCCTGTCGTGGTTGCGGGTGGTCTGATCATTGCCCTTTCGTTTGTGTTTGGTATTGAAGCCTTCAAAGAAGAAGGGACACTGGCGGCGGCGCTAATGAGCATTGGCGGTGGTTCAGCGTTTGCTCTGATGATCCCGGTACTTGCAGGGTATATTGCGTTTTCTATCGCCGACCGTCCGGGTCTGGCACCTGGCCTTATTGGCGGAATGTTAGCTAGCTCGACCGGCGCAGGCTTTTTGGGCGGTATTGCCGCAGGCTTCATCGCGGGTTATTCAGCTAAATTTATCGCAGATAATGTCAAGCTACCTCAATCGATGGAAGCCCTTAAGCCTATTCTGATCATTCCGTTCATTGCGAGCTTGTTCACCGGCCTTGTCATGATTTACGTGGTGGGTGGTCCAGTGTCTGGCATCATGGCTGCAATGACAGAGTTCCTAAACAACATGGGCTCAGCGAATGCCGTGCTGTTGGGTGTTATTCTGGGCGCAATGATGTGCTTTGATCTGGGCGGTCCAGTTAACAAAGCTGCATACACATTTGGGGTCGGCTTGCTGGCCTCTCAGACTTATGCACCAATGGCGGCGATTATGGCGGCAGGTATGGTTCCGGCACTGGGCATGGGACTGGCGACCTTCCTGGCCAAAGATAAATTTGAAGCGGGCGAACGTGAGGCAGGTAAAGCGTCCTTTGTTCTGGGGCTGTGCTTTATCTCCGAAGGTGCGATTCCATTTGCAGCAAAAGACCCTATGCGAGTCATTCCAGCCTGTATGGCAGGTGGCGCACTGACTGGTGCTCTATCTATGTTGTTTGGCGCGAAACTAATGGCGCCTCACGGTGGTCTGTTTGTGCTGTTAATCCCAAATGCGATAACACCGGTACTGATGTATTTGGTTGCGATCGCTGCCGGTACACTGGTTACTGGCTTTGGCTATGCATTTATGAAAAATCGTAGTGGCAGCAAAGCCAACAAACCTGCCGAAGCGTAAATTTGCCTACCCCCGACTATTCAGGCATTCAGCACCTCCTTTCTGGAGGTGCTTTTTTATCTAACTCTTTTGTAGGCAACTACACTGTGGGAGTAAACCGTTATCACACAGCAGATATTTTCCGCCAGGTCGTGCCGCGCCAATAGAGTGCAATTGCCACATGACCGTTCACGCATTTGGTGCAATGAGGTAAAGCACGTCAAGTATATTCATGATATTTAAAGCGTACTTGGATTGGCTTAAATCTTGTAGCGGGTACCAAAAAGGAAAATACATTGCACTGTTTCAGGGAGAACCAAGATGCAAGATACTCTTACCGTTGTACTCGCCGGAGGAATGGGATCACGACTCAGCCCTCTCACGGATGACCGCGCCAAACCTGCCGTCCCCTTCGGAGGGAAATACCGCATCATTGATTTTACGTTAACCAACTGCCTTCATTCCGGCCTACGACGTATTCTTGTCCTAACTCAATATAAGTCGCACTCACTACAAAAGCACTTGCGTGACGGCTGGTCTATTTTTAACCCAGAGCTGGGCGAATTTATTACTGTAGTGCCCCCACAGATGCGTAAAGGTGGCAAATGGTACGAAGGAACGGCTGACGCGATCTACCATAACCTGTGGTTGCTCAGTCGCAGCGACGCTGAGTACGTAGTTGTGTTATCTGGAGACCATATCTATCGCATGGACTATGCCGCCATGCTACAAGAACACAAAGAAACGGGTGCCGAGTTGACCGTTGCGTGCATGGACGTTTCGGTAGATGAAGCCAGTGCGTTTGGCGTTATGGCGGTTGATGACTCGCATCGTGTCACCTCATTCGTCGAAAAGCCAGACAATCCCCCTTCAATGCCAAATAACCCCACCCGTAGTCTGGTATCAATGGGTATCTATATTTTTAATATGAGTACATTGCAGGCAGCACTGAAAGAAGACGCCCATCTAGAGGATTCGAGTCACGACTTTGGCAAGGATATCATTCCAAAACTGATCGGTCAGCAAGGCGTCTACGCTTACCAGTTCGGCCGGGATAAGGGACGAGTCGCGGCAGATAAATACTGGCGCGACGTGGGAACCATTGACTCCTTCTATGAAGCTAATATGGACTTGCTCGAGCCCGTTCCTCCGATGAATCTCTACCAACCCAACTGGGCAATACGAACTTATGAACCTCAGCTACCACCTGCCCGAACGGTCTCCTCAGGTTCGGGGAATGAAGGAATATTCATTAACTCCATGATTTCTAACGGGGTCGTTAATTCTGGAGGTTCTGTTCAGCACTCGATCATTTCATCGAGTGTTAAGATCAATGATGGCGCTACAGTCGTGGATAGTATTTTATTTGACGATGTCGAAGTCGGCGCAGGTTGCCAGTTGGTCAACTGCATTATAGACAAGCACGTGAAGATCCCGCCCGAGACTCAGATAGGTTTAAACCGGCTGGAAGATGCGCAGCGGTTCCATATCTCAGAAAAAGGAATTGTTGTGGTTCCGGAGAGCTATCAATTCTCTTGAAAAAGAGTGGTAGAGCGAATCTTGCGTATCAATAAAAGAGCCACCGTTTGGTGGCTCTTTTTTACTTCGGATTAAGGACAAGTCACTTCGTCCCAGAACCAGTTTGACTGGGTTGGTGTATCCCATGTTCCAGGATTGTTTTTCGCGACAAAACATTTGCTGTTGTACGTCACGGTATCGCCGTTGCTAACTTGAGTGACACCCGGCTCCCACTGAATTACCGTACCACTTCCGGTGTCACCGCCACCGTTATCTCCGCCATTGTTGCCACTGGAAAGATCGGCCAGTGGTAAGTCAGGTTGTTCAAACTTGAAGGCGTAATCCACACCGTTGATCTTCACGCTGTAGTTCGCAGGGCCAGAGATTGGCAGGTAGTACACCATATCCAGTTCATACGTTCCTCCAGCCGGTAGTTCCTTCCATGATGGCAGTGAGAACGCAACACGGTGCATCGTACCATCTAAGCCACCAATATTGTTACCACGGCTATGGCCTGACGCAATCACCTGTAAGCCGCCTCCCGACTGATCTTTTGCGTTGTCCGGTGTCGATACAGGAATATCAAACTGGAACTCTGTGCCACCCGGGATGGATTGTCCGGTGTTGTTCGTGAAAGTGATCTTCGGATTAATTGGGTAATTTTGATCGCCCACTTTGAACCCGCCAACAGACACTGCAATATCCACTGCTTCTGTAGCAATAGCACCCGTGGCAACTTTATTTCCATAAGGTGTCGCCGATTTGAACTTATCGTAGATAGCCTTGGTCATGGTGTTACCCATGTGATACTCACCATTGCCGGTTGCACAAGCCTGCTCTGTTTCATCAACACTGGTGCGATTTCCATTGGCATCCAGAACATAGCAGTTGTAGTCACCCGCCAGCTCCCAGAACATGATACCGCCAATTTCCTGGTCAATAACGTAGTCAGCTTTAACGTTGACCGACGCTTCATCTTCGGTCGAAAGGAAAACCTTCTTATCGTTGTTCCACAGCCATGGTGCCACCGCTACGCTGTCGTAATGACGGGTGTACTGACCAACCAATTGATCGGTTGGATCATTAACCGGATCAAGCTTATACGCTTCTGCGTAAGAACCCCAAATGCCTTTCTCAAGGTTTTTGGCATGCCACATAGGGTTAGAGCCAGCCCCCATTTCGTTGCCTTTAGGATCGGTGTCGTGCCACATATTGTCGATGCCGACAGCACCGTAACCACAGTTGTTTTTCTCGCCCTCCCCAGTACCTGCCGGACATTCAGACTGATTTGGTAGCGCTGCACGGCCCCACAGGCCATCAGTGCCGCCCGTTACACCTTGCCATCCGCGAGTATAATAAGGAACGCCGATATTGATACGGCCCGCAGGCATAGAGCCACGGAAATAGTGGTAAGCCCAATCGGTATTCAGGTAACCAATACCACCGTACTGCGCTGTGGTGTAAACACTCCACTGAGCCAGCTCTGAATCTTCACCAGTATCATACAACGCCGCATTATGTCCCACGTGATCGTTCCATGCACCATGCAGGTCATAAGACATGATGTTGACGTAGTCGAGGTATTTGGTCACATCAAACGTTTCCATACCACGCAGCAGGTAACCCGAAGACGGCGCCGCGATAGTCAGCATATAATGGTGACCATCTTGAGCCGACGCTGCATCCAGCTTGGCGCGAAGAACTTTCATTAACTCTTGATAAGACGCCCACAAATATTGGCGACGTGGTTCCATGAAGTCTTTGTCATAAGGGTTGCCCGCCCCCGCCATGGACGTTGGGTATTCGTAGTCGATATCCAAGCCGTCAAACTTATATTTACGCATCATTTCGACAGCAGACGTCGCAAATTTCTCTATACCGGCATGGTTGATAGAACCATCTGCATTGGTTGTCATGGTGTAGAAACCACCATCTGCGATACGCTCACCATTGGTGTCAAAGTGACCGCCAGTTTCTGCCCAGCCGCCGATCGAAATCAGGGTTTTCACATCATAGCGCTCTTTGTAAGTTGCCAGAGCGCCAAAGTGACCTTTGAAACCAAGGGCTGGGTCAATATCAACGCCATTCCACTCTTTGCCTACAGCGGCATTGTTCGGGTCATTAACATCACCGATATTCACTTTTCCGTCTGAACCGATGCTGACGAAGGCATAGTTAATGTGCGTCAGTTGTTCCCATGGAATGTCTTTCACTAAATAGGCAGCTTGAGGATCATCACCGCTACGCCAACTGGTAAAGTAACCAATGACACGTCGAGGATGATCGGCGCCCATTTTCTCACGGCCTTCCTCATCATAAATCGTACAGTAAGGAACGTTCACACCTTCGGTCTGATACAGACCATCCGGGCGACAATTTGCAACACTCGGTGCGCCATTCACGGTAAGCGTCACCAGAGACGAATCTGTACTGGCGCCAAGGTTATCCGTCGCTTTCGCGTAAACAGCCAAAGCACCGCTTTGCGTCGTCGTATAGTCCAGTGAGTACGGTGCACTGGCAACTGTACCGACCAATGTTCCGGCTACATAGAAATCAACCTTGTCAACACTGCCATCGGTATCAGCAGCATCAGCCGTCAAGGTGACCACCTCTCCCAATTCAACTTGTGTCGCAGATACTGCAACGCTCACCGTTGGCGATTCATTACCAGGCTGCGAAGACGATACTGTCAGCGTCACCGAACTTTCTGGGCTAACGGCGTCTTTATCATCATATGCCATCACAGCGAAAGTATGACGGCCTGCGGTTGCTGTCCAGGACGCTGAATATGGCGCACTGCTGACTTGCTGCACCACCACGCCATCAACCATAAAGTCGACGCGCGCAACTGTACCATCAGTGTCTTGAGCACTTGCAGAAAGAGTGACAACGTCACCCTCGGTAATTTGATCTGAGGCTAACGGACTGAGTAGCGAGGCGCTTGGCGACTCATTCGGGTCGATTGGCCCGGTATCGCAGGTATCAATGACTTTCCAGTGTGCGTAATCACCGTTTGAGGTTTCTGGATCATTTGCCTGAGTCCAGTAGTTTGCCTGGTAGACGGTACCGTTTTGTTGTACTTGTTCGCCGCCGTTGTAGATTGTTCCTGCATCCCATTCTGGAACGCCAGTACAATCAACGGCTGCGTAGCTGCCGAATGCCATCAAGCAGGATGCTGTCAAAGTGCTGAGCGTAAACACGCTTTTGCCTACTTTTCCGTTACGATGCATAATTGCCTTTCCCTTAAGTAGTTGTTTCACATAAAAATAAATATTCTCAGTTCTGTAAGAACACTTAAAATCTCAAGTAAAACAACTCTAGGAGAGTTAACGAAAATTACACGCAAAATATGTGATATTTATATAATCACTCGCAATATATTGTTGTGGCAATGTAACGCCACCCTACTTAATTTGCATCGATAACTTATTTTCTTTTATTTTGAGCATCTAAAAAAAGCCCGCATTTCATGATGAAAATGCGGGCTATTGGAGCGAGATTGACTAGATCTCTATAGGGGTTAAGAGAATTATGCATCAAACCAAATTGTTAAAAAACAGTAAACAACCAACAGGTTAGTTTCCTCTTTTATAAAAGTTGCGAGTCAGTTCGCTCTCACTCCACTTGGTGTCTCGTTGAAATGACGTTTGTACTCACGACTGAACTGCGACGAGCTGGTATAACCCACCAAACGTGCCGCATCATTCACACGACGTCCTTCAAAATGAATCAGTTCTCTGGCCTTATTGAGTCGCACCTTTTTGATGTATTGCAATGGTGATTCAAGCGTCACAGAGCGAAAAGCAGTGTGAAACGCGGAAATACTCATGCTTGCTTCTTCCGCTAACGCCTGAACCGTCAGTGTGGACGAATAATCTTTGTGAACTTTATTGAGCGCTTTGGCAACCCGTGCATAGGCCCCCTCATGCTGCGCCAGATCAAACAGCACGTACCCCTCTTCGCTGGTCAATGCGCGAAACACCATTTCCTCCAACAGTATTTCTCCCAACATTTCGGCCTCCAGATCATCACACAGTGCTTCCACCAGACGCTTGCAGGAACTCAGCATCCTGTCATTCATATGAACGGATCGTAAACCAGGCCCCTGTTTATGTCCCGTGCGCGGAGAGTGGCGATAACCAATAGCCTCAAGTTTGTTCACCATACGATGTAGCAGTTTAGGATCAATATCGATATTGAGTCCCAACAGCGGTTTACCATCCACAGCATGCGCTTCACACTCGAGCGGCATCGGAACCCCCACCACCAGATAGTCCTCTGGCCCGTAACACACGGGCACATTGCCGATATGTATATTCTTACATCCCTGGCCCAAAATAATGATGCCAGACTGATAAACAAATGGTGTGCGCTTATTGCCCGTGCTACTGCGATAAACCGTTACGCCGCGAATCGCCGTCGGTGCAATTCCTTCCAGCTCATCAAGATGATGTTTGTCTATGTACACTTGCAGCAGTTGACCAAGACTTTTCATAAGCCCCCTCCCTATCGAACTGTACAATAGATTATCGAATTTGTAGAAATAGGCAATATAAATGGAGAAATTGGTATTTAAAGCTCCATCCTCAAGGACTAATATGCACACATTCCATTTATGAAAATCCATTGCACACCATCAAAAAGGGGAAAGTAATGAACTTTACATACGTCAACCCAACACAAATCATATTCGGTCAGGGGCAAATTTCGTCAGCCGCGACGACAATTCCTCAGCAGCAAAAAGTCCTGGTTATTTATGGCGGTGGCTCGATTAAGAAAAACGGCGTTTATGATCAGGTTGTCGACGCCCTACAACATCATCAATGGACTGAATTTTCCGGGGTTGAGCCGAACCCAACCAAAGAAACTCTGGACAAAGCGGTAGCTATCGCAAAAGAACAAGCGATCGACTTTATCCTTGCCGTCGGCGGTGGATCCGTCATTGATGGTTCCAAGTACGTTGCGGCGGCGGCAAAGTATGACGGTGATGGCTGGGACATCATGACCCGGAAACACCAGGTGACGGAAGCCCTGCCGATTGGCGCTATCCTCACACTGCCAGCAACCGGTTCAGAATCCAACATGGGGGCGGTGATCACCAAAGCAGAGACCCACGATAAACTGCCGTTTATGTCTCCGGCGGTTCAGCCTAAGTTCGCCGTCATGGATCCAGATGTGATGAAAACCCTGCCTGAGCGTCAGTTGTTAAATGGTATCGTTGATGCCTGGGTTCATGTTTGCGAACAATACCTGACAATGACGGGTGATGCGATGGTTCAGGATGGCTACGCAGAGGTATTATTGCGTAACCTTAAAACTCTGGGTGAACAGTTCGACCAACGCGACAATGACACCTGGCGCGCCAATCTGATGTACTCCGCCAACCAAGCGCTCAATGGTTTGATCGGTAGTGGTGTGCCTCATGACTGGGCAACGCATATGATTGGCCATGAGTTAACCGCTCTGTGGGGCGTCGATCACGCACGCTCGCTAGCAATTATTCAACCATCGTTGTTGAGAAATCAGCTTGACGTGAAACGCGCCAAACTCGAACAGATGGGTCGCAATGTATTTGGACTGGCTCAATCCGCTCACCTAGCCGAGCAAACTATCGATGCCATAGAAGCCTTCTATCTTTCGTTGAACGTACCAACCAAACTGACGGAACATGGTGACGATAAAAACGCAGCCATCGAAGCGGTGATTTCCCAACTCGAAGCGCACGGTATGACCCAACTTGGTGAACATCAGGCAATCACGTTGCCCGTTTCGCGTAAGATCCTTGAAGAAGCCATCGCGTAAATTCAAATAAGTATGAATTATCAGTCGCTTTTAGCCACGTAAGCGATAAAATAAAAAGCAGTGTACAAAACGTACACTGCTTTTTTATTAACGGAGCACCTATGTGGCTGGCAATCGGACTCACAGCACTTATTCATATTCTATCTATTGATCGTGGCCCTAAATGGATCTTTTACCTGTCCAAACCAACACCCATAGTGTTGATGATGGCGGTTATCTTCCATTCCGATATTGCCTCACTGGGATACGCGCAGTGGATTCTTGCAGGCTTAGCTTTGTCCGCTATCGGGGATGTGTTTCTGATGCACCCTAAAGACAAGTTCGTCCCCGGTTTGCTGAGCTTTTTACTGGCGCATATTGCCTATGCCATTGGGTTTTCTGAGTTTGCCAACCCGCAAATCACTCACTGGATTCCTATCTTGTTGCTGTGCAGCGGCGTGATCGTGTTTCTTTTCCTGCTGCCAAACCTTGGCAATATGGCCATTCCGGTGGCCTTCTATATCTTGGTCATCATGGTTATGACATGGTGCGCGATGGAATACTGGCACGACATTGGCAGTCAGTCAGCGAGCCTTGCCATGATGGGGGCGTTCATTTTCATGTTGTCTGATCTAGTGCTGGCGATTGACCGTTTCCGCTCAACCTCAAAATTTTCCCGCCACGTCATCATGGTTACATATTACACAGCACAAGCTTTAATTACGCTCTCTGCGGTCGCGCTTTCTACGCGGGTTCTGACGTTTTAACCAGGTAGCGATAAATTAAATCATCGTATAAAACGCCGCCAATTTGGTAGGCGTTTTTCTCTCTCTCAAATAACTTAAAGCCACATTTTTCCAACACCTTACGTGAAGCGATGTTGCCGTCTGTGACGATCGCCGAAATTTTTTCTACCGGGAAATTTTGCTCAACATGCCTGACTAAAGCCACCAACGACTCGGTTCCATAGCCCAACCCGTGGGACTCCGGCAATAGCATATAGCCAATCTCGACATCCGCTTCGCCTTCTTCTGAAACGCATAATCCGGTTACGCCGATTGCTTTCCCAGACCATTGTTCACGAATAACCAGACACAACCAATGTTTTGATCCCCACTGCCAGACAGGCAAGCGTGACTCAAACCGACGGCGAATGTCTTCAACTTCCGGCTTATCAAATGCATATCGAATCACTTTCTCATCTTGATGAAGACGCTGAAACAATGCCCAGTCGTCCTTTGTTAACTGAGTCATAGATAGTCTGGCTGATTCAATATTGAGCATAAAATTCTCCGGTTATTGGGTATAGTCCTTGAGTGCCTGAGTTGACTGAACAAGCAATGTTTCCAGGCGGAAACGATTGACTGAATAGTCCTGGCATGCGGTTTTGCTGGCTTCGATATCACGACACAATGCCATCAGAGTGTTTAGACCCAGACTCGCCGCCGACCCTTTGAGTTTATGTGCCAGCGCTGTCACGCCATCCTGATCATGCCTGCAAGCGGACGCGTCCAGATAAGCAACGGTTTGTTTAGCTGTCGTCTCAAACATAGTGATGATTTCCTGAACTTTATCAAGTCCTAAAATACGAATATCAGAGTCAATCACCGAGGTATCCAATATTACATCATCATGGCTTTCATTGGGCGTGTTCTCAGCCCCTGCTGTTACGTAATTTCCTGCTAATGCTTGCTGGATAGAATTAGAAAGTTCATCTTTATCCAAGGGTTTGGGTAAGTACCCATCAAAGCCTGCTTCTAAGTAGGATTCCACCTCTTCACGAAACACATGTGCAGAAACAGCCACATACTTAGTGACAACGTCACTCGAAATGGACAAATCCATCTCACGCAGTTCTTTCAGCAACTCAACACCATTGATGTCCGGCAGGTTGATGTCTAGCAAGACAATATCAAAACGGTGAGCCACGAAGGCTTCTTTAGCCTGATGTCCATCTTCAGCCAGAGTCACGTCATGGCCAAGACTTGTCAAAAAGCCTTCAGCAACCAGACTGTTAACATCATTATCTTCTATCAGCAATACCGAAGCTTTCTTGTCCGCGCTATATGGCGTTTCCTGCTGTTGCTGAGAATGCCCCTGGGTCAGTGGAATGGTAAAGCCGAACCGACTTCCCTGACCCAGTTCCGATTCAACAAAAATCGCGCCGCCCATGGCCTCAACGATACGCTTACTAATGGCAAGACCTAATCCAGTTCCGCCTCTACTGGAGATACCACTTGACGCCTGGGTAAATGCGTCAAATAAGGTTCGTTGTTCTTCGGCTGAAATCCCTACCCCTGAGTCGCTAACATCAAACAATAACTGCCCTTGGTTATCTGGGTCTTCACTGATGTAAACGTCCACATAACCGTTTTCAGTAAATTTAATTGCGTTGCCAATCAAATTCGTCAGGACCTGGCTGATGCGTGTCCTATCCCCGAACCAATCATAAGCAAGTTCGGATTCCAATGTCACGGTCAACTCTAATCCTTTTTCTTCCGCTCGTCCTTTGTACAACTCGGCAACGTCAGTCACCATGCTGCGGAGATTAAAATCGTCTGGCCTAATTTCGAGATATCCGGCTTCAATTTTCGAATAGTCCAGGACGTCATTGAGGATAGCCAACAAGGTCTTGCCGCTGCGATTGATCACATCGACATAGTGACGTTGCTTCCGATCCAGCGAGGATTCCTGCAATAGACGCGCGGTACCCAATACCCCATTCATCGGCGTACGAATTTCGTGACTCATCGTGGCGAGAAACGCCGATTTTGCGCGGCTGGCCTGCTCCGCATCGGCTCTGGCCTTGGCGTGATTCGTCACTTCCTGATTCAACTGCTGATTGGCCTGCTGAAGCTGGCCGGTTCGTTCCGTTATCAACTCTTCCAGATGCTCTTTGTGTTGCAGCAGCTCTCGCTTTGCCTCCGCTTCACTTTCCGCCACGATCTTTAATGCCTGAGCGGTATTTCTGGCGGTGATAATCGTTCGTCCCATTTGCGCCAGTTCGTCATGCCCCTCAGCTTCAATATCCAATTTAAGCTGGCCTTTTGCGATGGATAACAACGCTTGCGAATACCGGTTCAAACGTTTAACCACTGAAATGTAAACCACTTTCCAGACAATGATGACCGCCGCCAACAGACCCGCTAACGTCAGCGCCAACAAAGCGATCTGAGCAAGCTGTAAGGTGCTTTTCAGTTCCGATATGGCTTGAGTTGTCGTCTGATTTGACGCATCCACCAATTGATTAACGGTGGTGTTAAGCGCTGAAAACTGCGCTAGCGTATCTTGCATTAATTGATGAAGTTGCTGCTCATTGTCATAGCGCTGCTGTAAAACATCAAACAACAGCTGCTTCTGTTCCAGTTGCCGCAACAATTGAACCATTTGCTGTGATCGAGTCGGATCCTCAACCGCCTTAACACGCCGCATCATGATAAGGAGGTTCTCAGAGAACGCCTGTCGAATGTGCTGAATGCGTGAAGCATCAGTCACAGTGCGAGTTTCCTCAATCTGATTGAGCATTTTAAACGCAAGCAGGTGCAATTCATGCAAACGTTCAGAAAGATCGAGATCGACTTCCACCAGCGCATCAAGGGCTTTATATGCTTCGGTGGTATTTTGCTTATCCAACAGATCATAGATGTGCGTAACATTGGCCACGGCAATAGTGCTGGTATTCAAAACCTGTGTGCGGGTCAGTTGCTCAAGCTCCAGGCCGATCTTACGCATCTCCTTCACTCGTTCATTCAGGTCTTCAGCAAGCTGAAGTTTTTCTTCCACCAACACTCCCAGGTTCGCCAGAGTATCAATGATGTTTTGCACATCGGCAGCCAGTTTATCGAGCAAACCGGCATCAAAAGAATCGGAACCCAGCGCACCGATATGTTCAAGGAGAGTTTGAAGTTGGCTGAACAAAGCGTCGCCGGATTGTTGACGCTGCACCTCGGTTTTTGCATTTGACAATACCTGAACCGACGCGATAATCCGGGAGCTTAATTCCGCGACCTGACGCGCTTCGATCATTGCCGGGATCGCTGAATTCACCACGTTGCGCTCTGTTCTGGCGACCGATGAAAAGCCAAACATCCCAACTAAGGCTGAAGATAATACCAGCAGCGCCATAATCAAAAAGGCGAACAACAATTTCCGACCGATGCTGGCTCTGGCTAATAACATTCTGAAACTTCACTTCTTTACACAGCGGGAATACGCTATATTTTTGCAGTGTTTACACTGCTATGCCAACGAATTGATCAATGTCTCTGACTAAACGCTCCTTTTCTTTCGTCGTAGGATGTCTTTTTATCTTACCGTCTCTACCGGCGTCGGCGACCACCTCCTCAAACACCGCATTTAAAATGTGTGCGCTCTATCCGCATCTCAAAGATTCCTACTGGCTGTCGGTAAACTACGGAATGGTCGAGCAAGCGCGAAAACTGAATGTCGACCTACGTGTGCTGGAAGCGGGTGGCTATCCGAATGAGGCAAAACAGCAAGAGCACATTCGTTTATGCGTAAAATGGAAAGCCGACGCCATTCTTTTGGGGACTGTAGCACCTGATTTGTACCGCGATACCTTAACTCAGCTCGCAGGGTCGACGCCGGTCTTTGCAACCATCAATAAGCTCAACCTCAATGATGCTGGTGTATCAGCGCTGAAAGGAGAAGTTGGCGTAGACTGGTATTCGATGGGATTCCAGTCCGGCCAATACCTGGCAAAACAAGCGGCAACCAAAACAGACGCTCTTCGGGTATTGTTGCTGCCAGGGCCTCGCTCCAGTGGTGGAACCAAACCGGTAATCGAAGGTTTCTATCAGGCCATAAAAAAGAGCCGTATCGAGATCGTCGCCACCGAATGGGCAGACAACGATAAAGAGTTACAACGCAATTTTGTGCAAAAAGCCGTGGAAGACGGAGCTATTGATTATATAGTTGGTAGTGCCGTCGCCATAGAGGCCGCCATCAGTGAGCTACGAGCTGCCGGAAAAGTTGACGAAATTGGGTTGGTGTCCACCTATCTCAGTCATGGCGTCTATCGTGGTCTGTTGCGGCACAAAGTCGAATTTTCGTCGACAGATAAAATGGTCGAACAAGGCCGCTTGTCAGTGATGCAAGCTTATGATTATTTGAGCGGGAATCCATTCTCCCCCGTTCAGGCACCCGACATCGCGCCCCTGACACCGGAGAATTTGGATGAGAGTGTGATCAGCGATTCGCTGTCCCCATCCAAATACCGGCCGGTGTTCCGGGTCAAACCCGAATCGCGTGACACATATTAGGAAAGTTAGGACAAGACATGAAGAAAACCGTACGTACAATGCCAGCCCACAAACATATTGCGTTGGTCGCACACGATAACTGCAAACCTGAACTACTGCGCTGGGTTGAAGAAAACAAAGAAAAGCTACAACGTCACTTCCTTTACGCAACGGGCACCACCGGCAGCATGCTGAGTAAAGAAACCGGGTTGGCGATAAAGAGCATGATCAGTGGTCCAATGGGCGGCGATCAGCAAATCGGTGCATTGATCTCTGAAGGGAAAATAGATGTGCTGATTTTCTTCTGGGATCCGCTGAATGCCGTACCTCATGATCCGGATGTAAAAGCACTCTTGCGTATTGCCAGTGTGTGGAACATTCCTGTGGCCACCAACCGAGCGTCAGCGAAGTTTGTTTTTTCCTCTTCTCTGCTCGAAGAAGAAGTCGATATTGAAGTGCCCGACTATCAAGCCTATTTAAGCGATCGTACCTGATACAAAAAAGCCCCTCGATGCGGGGCTTGTTTATTTCTATTTCTGTTTGATCACCGGGTAATCTCCGTCGAGTAACTCTTTGACAAAACTGGACCCGCTGGCCGAGTGCGTAATCCAGACTTTCTCTTTTGCCCGAGTCATTGCAACGTAGAACAAGCGCCGCTCTTCTGCGTGCGGGAAATCATCATCCGACTTGGTCAACGCCGCATCCAGGTGCAATGATTTCTCTTTGGCCGGGAATTGCCCTTCATCCACCGAAAGAATAATCACGTAGTCAGCCTCTTTACCCTTACTTGCATGGCACGTCATGAACTCTATCGATAGCAACCCATAGTGTTTTTGCCAGTCTGCCAACAACTCCGGTTTGTGGTAATGATTACGACCAAGTAACAACACGGTTTTCTTGCCTTTTGCGCTTCGATTCAGTTGGTCCAGAATCTTCTCAACATTGTTTGACGGTGCCGTATAGACTGCCTTGGCTTTCTGCTCCTTGTGACTGCGTAGCGCTTTTGGCAACTGAGCCGGGTTAGCCTGAATAAACTGATTCGCGACATCACCAATTTGGTTATTAAAACGGTATGTCGTATCCAAATAATGCACCGTCGAATACGGGAAGCGGTAATCGAAGCCGGTGGTCAGGTCGACATCAGAACCGGCAAACTGATAAATAGACTGCCAGTCGTCACCAACGGCAAACAAAATACACGGCTCTGTGTCTTTGCCTTTTTCACACAAGGCTTCAATCAATTCAAGTCGCTCTGGTGAAATATCCTGATACTCATCAATCATGATGTATTTCCACGTTGGACGATAACGCCCACGTTTCACATACTGAGTTGCACGGCGAATCATGATGTTGAAATCAATCTGGCCCGTCTCTTTAAGCATTTGTTGCCAGGCTTGATAGCATGGCCATACTAGGGATAATTCGCTGTTTAAGCGCGTATATTCCGAATGGCTGACCAGTTTTTCTTGCAGATCTTTCTTGGTCGCGCCCATTGCAGCCAATTGCATCATCTGTTTCTCCAGCCAGGCGATCAATTTCGGGTTCTCGACCTGACTACCCAGCTCGTCATCACCAGCCAGATAAGCAATTGGCCATTGAGAGAGATGCTTCTGCCAACGTTTAAAATTGGTTGGTGTCATCCAGTGCTTCTTCAGCCAATCGATGCACCAAGCTTTTCGCTGATTATCATCCACTGCCAGAGGGGAAACCACCACGCTCGTTTCTTCAACCTGATTCAGTATCTTAAGGCCAAGCTGGTGGAAAGTATTCACGCTGATACCGTCGGTAGACATACCGAGTTTATCGTCTAAACGCTGCCTCATTTCTTGCGCAGCATCACGGCCAAACGCTACCATCAGGATATCTTCTGCCTGTGCCAAGTGGCTTTGTAACAGATAAGCGACCCGTGCGGTCAACACACTGGTTTTGCCAGAACCGGCCCCCGCCAGAATCAGGTTATTATCGTCGTTCAGCAACACGGCAAACTGTTGAGACAGGTTAAGTGGTGAAGACTCCAGTTGCGAAAAGAGCACTTCCCAATTGGGACGCTCATTTTCAAGCCAAGTGTGGTTACGCTCTGATAAGGTTTCATCCGTGTCTTCAAGCCAGGGCGTCAGAGCAGCCATACGCTCCGGCATTCTCTGACATGCTTCAGCCAGAGACATATGCATGCCGGTCAAATTTTGATTCACGGTATCAATCCAGCGTCCAACACTCGAATGAGAAAGGAACGACGGCAAACGGCGTAGACGCGTCAGCTCTTCTTCCCATTCAGGGAGATGTTGTGACAACTGACGACACTGTTCATTGTGCCAGTGTTGGTACTTGGCTACCGCATGGCGGGCAAACTCTCGGCACTGACGCCAGGGCAATCCCTGTACGACCCAGGCACGTTGCACTCCGGTCTCTTCATGGGCGAAAAATTTCATTTCTCCCCACAGCAATCCCCTTTTGAGCGCCACTTTTCCGTTCCATACATTGAACGGAATCCGCTCTTCACTCATCGCAGAAGATAAAACAATCAGCTCGCTGTCGAGCTCAACTTGATGATATTCGTTTTGAATAAGGTACTTTGCAGTCTTATTAGCACTTAGCTGCATTACTTTTTTGCCTGTCGATTCGGTTGCCGTCATGATATAACAATCAGGATCAGGGATGAAAATTTAATGTCAATATTTGCATTGACGATTATATCTACAAACAGTCTCATTTTTTTATCTGTGTCAGTATGTTAAGCCCTCAATACGGGTTATTGTATAGGTTAGAATTTTTCAAAGTTGAGCCATTGTGAATTTTACCAACCAGTTGCGCCTTTATTGGGCAAATAAAACCATCAACTACTGCCTGCTTATTCTGATCACTCTGCTCGGCGTTGTCATTCCGGCATGGCATTTTCAGCTCGACAGAGAAATCATCCCGCTCATTCTCGGCGTCATTGCGGCGGCACTGGCGGAGAGTGACGCCAGTTTCACCGGTCGTCTGAAAGCGGTCACTCTCACCTTTGTCTGTTTTGGTATCGCGTCGCTTTCCATCGAAATACTGTTTAAGCTGCCTTGGTTATTCGCCGCTGGCCTTTTTATCTCAACCTTTGGTTTTATTATGCTGGGAGCCGTAGGCCCAAGATACGCCAGCATCGCATTTGGCTCCCTGCTGATCGCCATCTACACCATGTTAGGTGCCCATGAAAGCACCGACATTTGGTTTCAACCCGCGATGCTGCTGACGGGGGCAGCCTGGTATTACTTTGTTTCAATGATCTGGCATGCCTTCTGGCCTATGCAGCCAGTTCAGCACAGCCTGGCAAACGTCTTTGAGAAACTGGCCGATTATCTGGAGTCCAAAAGCCACCTTTTCCACCCCGTTAGCGAGTTGATTCCTCAGCCTCATCGTATCGCGGAAGCCAAGCTCAACGCTGCCACAGTGACCGCCTTGAACCAGTGTAAAGCCACCTTATTGAGCCGTTCAAAGCGTGGCCACGTTGATGGTGCCAGTGACCGTTTTCTTAACATTTATTTTATGGCACAGGATATTCACGAACGCGTCAGCTCCAGCCATTACCGCTATCAGGAACTGGCCAAAGAGTTTCAACGTTCGGATGTGATGTTTCGTTTTGAACATCTGCTGCAAACGCAGGCTTTTGCCTGTCGCGAAATTGCGCAGTCGATTCGCCTCGGAAAAGAATACCAGCATATGAACGCTTCGGTGCTTGCGTTAGATGAATTGCAAAGCTCGATGACCTATCTGCAGGAACAAAAGAATCCGCAATGGAAAAGTCTTCTGGCTCAATTAAGCTACCTGTTCAATAACCTTGCAACGGTTGAAAAGCAGCTCAACAACATCAACAACCCGGATGCAGAGAGTAAACCGGAAGAAGATGTACTTGATGACACCGAAGCGCACTCATTGAAAGCCATGTGGCAGAGAGTTCAGTCGAATCTCAACAAAGAATCCTTGCTGTTTCGCCATGCTCTGCGCATGTCTCTCGCGCTGACGCTCGGCTATGGCATTATTCAAGTATTCGATATCGACAGAGGATATTGGATCTTGCTGACCACACTGTTTGTCTGCCAACCCAACTATGCCGCGACACGCCAGAAACTGGTAGCCCGAATTGCCGGCACGCTGGCTGGCCTATTGATTGGGGTACCGCTGCTGACGTTTTTCCCGTCACAGGAAAGCCAACTGGTGTTGATCGTTCTCTCCGGCGTCATGTTTTTCGCGTTTCGTATCAACAATTACGGATTTGCGACCGGCTTTATTACTCTGTTAGTCCTGTTTTGCTTCAACCAGCTTGGTCAAGGTTTTGCCGTTGTATTGCCTCGCCTTGGAGATACGTTGATCGGTTGTGCGTTGGCCGTCGCCGCCGTGGTATCTATTTTCCCTGACTGGCAGTCGCGTCGGTTGCATAAGATCATGGCAGATGCGATTGGTGCGAACAAAGATTATCTGGCTCAGATCATCGGTCAGTACCGCATTGGTAAAAAAGACAACTTAACTTATCGTATCGCGCGTCGTTCTGCTCACAACAACGATGCCAACCTAACTAATGCCATCAGCACGATGCTGGCAGAGCCGGGGCGTTACCGCGCGGCGGTCGACGAAAGTTTTCGTTTCCTGACATTGAACCACGCCCTGCTCAGCTACATCTCCGCTTTGGGTGCCCACCGCACCCGAATCAATGATGAGGCCATACATCAATTAGTGCTTGATGCGCATCGGGCCATTCACCGACATCTGGATATTCTTTACACTCAGCTCAATGATCACTGTGATACCTGTGACACCAGTGATATCGACGATTCAGGTCTGGAAAAACGTCTTTCTGAGTGGCGCGACGAAGATGACAGCTCTGCTCGCATGGTGCTACAACAGTTGCACCTGATCCATCGAATGCTGCCTGAAATGCATTCTTTGGCCAGCAAATTCGCGGTCCGCGTAGACTCTCCGGGATCAAACAGTTAAGCGACAGGATCTTGTCTCTCTCACGAACCTTTGACATTAGTTGACATTACTCGGACAAAAAAACAGCGTTCGATACCTAGTATTAACTCAATAGTCATTTATTTGAAGGTGGGAGCATGGAAGGAGACATCTCTTACTGCGGTGAACGTGTATCGCGACACCGACCGATGCTGGGAGAGAGCAAGATGAACATGCAACAGTTTGAAACGTTGAAGAATCAACTCAAAGAACTGACGCCGCAACAACTGAAACAACTGCAGTGTGAAATCAGCAGCAATCTGTCACGCTCTGACGAAGGCCTGCTGACTGACGAAGAAATGTCACTTATTTCCAGCTTGTTTTCCTAATCAAATCTACTAGTTTATCAGTAGAGAGAAGGAGTCACGGTCATGTCAGTGTCTGCGGTTTCAAACAGCTACCCTATCCTACACAACGCTTTTAAACAGGCGGATGAAGCTGCGGCTGAAATCAACTCGGTAACAACCAGCTCGTCAAACGCTCTTGAATTCAATAAAGTCGATACCAAACCAGTTGAAAAGTCAGATGATGACCTCGCATCATCGTTGGTTAAACTTAATCAGGCAGAACTTTACGGTAAAACCGGAACCACAGTTAGGCAACGTGAGCGAGAAATGATCGGCTCTTTGCTGGACGTTCACATCTGAAAACTTCACACATTTGTTGCAAAACGTATTGTGCCCGTTGTATTTCGTCGTCGGTTCTCTACAATCACGACAAAATCGATTGATACCCAGTTTTATGCCCAAATTTTCTTCTGGCATTGTTAGCCAAACCTCGCCGCTTGCTCCACATACTCAACCAAACCGTATTCACCAATCCTTACAGAGTCGGAAACATGAGCCTGAGCGTAAACTGTGCCCTAGCCCACTACTCTCCGATAAGCATTTGGAAAGACGTTGGCGTATATTGTCAGAATTAACCGATCAGACAGTATTACTGGATAGCTTTACCCAAGCCCATTACGACGCCTATCAGGGAAACATTGAGCATTTCATCGGCACGGTCAACGTCCCCGTCGGAATTGCCGGTCCTTTGCGTGTCAACGGCCTGTATGCACAGGACGACTACCTGGTGCCGCTAGCAACCACCGAAGCCGCCCTGGTCGCCTCTTACCACCGTGGGGCCAACCTAATCACCGCTGCGGGCGGCGCAAGTGCCATGCTGATTAACGAAGGGGTGAGTCGCACTCCTGTCTTTGCTTTCGACTCTCTGGCCGATGCAGGTCTGTTTGTCGCCTGGGCGGTCGCGCAATACGAACAGTTCAAAGAGATAGCGGAAGCCACCACATCCCATGGTCAACTCAAAGACATGAACGTCAATATCGAAGGCAATCATGTCTATCTGGTGTTTGAGTATCTGACAGGGGATGCTTCTGGTCAAAACATGGTAACCATTGCTACCAATGCCGTGTATCGATTTATTCTGTCACACAGTCCAATCGTTCCGGTGGAAGCGTTTCTTGATGGAAACCTGTCCGGCGACAAGAAGCCAAACGCCCATACTTTGCGTTCTGTGCGCGGTAAAAAAGTGTCTGCGGAAGTGATCATTGCAGCCGAATTGGTAGAGAAATACCTGCATACCAGCGTTGCACGCATGGTCAGCTTCGCCAATAAGACCACCGTAGGCGGACTCCTTAGCGGTAGTGTTGGTATCAATGCTCACTACGCAAACGCCCTGGCGGCGTTGTATATTGCCTGTGGTCAGGACGCCGCGTGCGTCTCAGAATCGTCAATCGGCATCTCACGCATGGAAATGAGACAAGACGGCGCACTCTATGCCAGTGTTACGTTGCCCAATATCATGGTCGGCACAGTTGGCGGAGGGACAGGATTACCGACACAAAAGGCGTGTCTTGATATTCTCGGCCTATCCGGCTCAGGCAACGCGAGAGCGTTTGCAGAAGTCACCGCCGCCCTATGTCTGGCCGGTGAACTCTCCATCGTAGGCGCATTCTGCGCGGAGCATTTTTCCAGAGCGCATCATAAGCTTGCCCGAGGCCAGGCCAAGTCTTAAGCCAGTATCGGGCTTCGTGATATTCAAGGATGAATGTCACCGGGATAACAAATCTTCATTTCCAAATCGCTTTGTCAGTGCAATTTCAGAGCTTTAGACATATATTTTGTGTAACGTCCCTATAAAAACGATTTCCTATGGCGTCAGTAACCCACTCTATCGATAAATTAATTAACCTGTTGAAACCTGGCATGCGGTTGTCGGCTAAAATCGAATTCGGCCCAGACGACGAATACGCCTTCTCGTCACAATATATCGGTTGTAAGCCTGACGGTTATTTGTTGATCGATTTACCAATGAAAGCGCGTGAAGCGCTGTTAATGCGAAAACTGGAAAACGTATTGATTGTGGTTCGCGGTATCACTCAAACCAAGCTTGGTAACGTGATCGCGTTTAAAACTTCCATCCTGACTCAAACCAACAAACCTGGTTGCTTGCTGTTTCTGAGAATGCCACAGCACTTCGCCTCCAAACCAATACGAGAACATGAGCGCTATAACCTTCATATTCCCGCGACGCTCACCCATAACACAGTGTCTTACGAGTCGCATCTGATTGATTTTTCTGTTTCTGGCTGCGCTTTTTTTGTAAAGGGAGAGAACGAGTTAGAAACGCAGAGTATGATTACGGTAGACAGTGAATTGAACGATCTGCTCCCAGAAGATATCCGTTATCAAGTGGTCAGTATCAGCCGATATGCAAACGGGCACCGCTTGGGGATAAAGTTTGAACCCGTACTGGAAATGAGCGACGATCTTCGAACGTGCTTACTTGAAAAAGTCTATGAGCTGGAGTCTGTCTGATCAGCCGTGATAGAACATATTTTTATAATGCACAAACGCCTGATTCAACGCTTTTTCTTTAATCGGTTTGACAATCACATAGTTCGCCCCGGCAGTGAGAAACGCACGCTTGGTATCCATCATACCATCTGCGGTACAGGCGTAGATTGGGATGTCGAGATTCAAATCATCACGAATCATCTTCGTCGCTTCAATCCCCCCCAGATTGGGCAGCTGGTTGTCCATTAGCACCAGATCAATGTGAGGATTCTGCTTTAGATATTCAATCGCCGCCAAACCGTCTTTTACCCATATCACCTCCATCTTGTACTTCTTACAAAATGCCTGCGCAATGAACGCATTGGTGTGATTGTCTTCAACGAGTAAAACTTTTAATTGTCGGTCAAATAACAGCTCCTGATCGCTGACCTGCTCACCGGACTCCTCGACAGAGGAAGCAATACGCATTGGTGTTGGCAGTACAAGTTCAAATCGTGAACCCAGACCTAGCTGACTCGACACTCGTATCTCACCATCCAGTAACTCCATCAGACTCTTGACGATAGCCAGCCCCAATCCACTGCCACCATATTCACGAGTGGTGGTCGATTCAGCCTGAACAAACGGGTCGAAAATCGACTGCAACTGAGATTCTTCTACTCCAATCCCTGTGTCTTCTACCACGATGTTCAGTAGCGATTCACCCTGAGTGCTTTTACTGGCAGAGACATTCACATGCACTTGCCCTTCATGAGTAAACTTGACCGCGTTGCTGACCAGATTGAACAGCACTTGATTGAGTCGGACTTGATCGGTAAACAGCAGTACATCTTCACTCAGATCATTGCTGACTTTGAGGTCAATGTGTTTTTCAAGACACAAGGGAGAGAAGATCTTCTCAACCGATGTAAGTAACTCAACCAAACGGAACTCAGATTTTTGAATATGAAACTTGCCCTGCTCTATTTTGGAGAAATCCAGAATATCATTCAGAACTGCCAACAAGTGTTCACCACTGTTGCACAAAACATTGACCTGCTCGAGCTGATCGCTGTCGCGAACGGAGCTTTTCAGCAGTTGAGAGACACCCAAGATGCCATTGAGCGGTGTGCGTAATTCATGGCTCATTTTGGCCAGAAAATCTGCCCGCACACGAGCCGATTCTTCAGCCTCCTGACGAGCGGCTTCACTCTGTTTCTCTGCTTCAATCAGACTGGTGATGTCTTGCCCTTGTGTAATAATGGTGTGGGTTTTCCCCTGAATCAGGATCGGAGACAGGTTCCACCGGAAAACTTTGTTGCCGAGTGGCAGGTTGATACCCGTCAATGTCGCACCGGTATTACACATCTTGATTTGTGGCATTAGTTTGGAGACCAGCTGCTCGAACGTATCGTCGTCTTCTGAATCAAAATAACTGTGCGCAGCCGGGTTCATTTTTACCACCTGACCATCGCTGTCCCACAAGATAATCGGAGATAAAGAGAACTTGAACAAATCTTCAAAGCGCCGCTCTTGTTCGTACAAACGTTTAAACGCCAACTCCAGCGTCTGGCCAAATTGATGGAACTCTTCAACGTCCGACTCCGGAGAAGGCGCCACAATCTTGTTGTCGACCGCATCCTGAGTAAACGTCATCAGTCGGTCGAGTTCATCTGACACCCGCTTATTGAGCCAGAGCCGCGTAAGCGCCGCAAAGATAAAGATGGCAATCAAAACAACAGCAACCCAGAAATAATGACTACTGGCGAGGGCGGAAATCTGAGTGTTGTTCGTGATTGTATAAATGGACAGATACGTCGGTGTGGTGTTGATCAAAAGATCCGTTTTCGACACCACAAAATTGCGGTGCTCCGGACTCTGTGAGTAATGAGAAAGTACATCAATACCACTGTAGCCAGCCCGATTTGTGATGGTCGAGGCAATAACTTCTGAGCCAACCGACATGATCACATTGTCCGCTTTCGCACTGTCTCTTAATGTACTGACCAACCCATAATTGTTGTTCAGGACAATACCGATGTACAGCAACCCCATGACCTCTCCGGTATTCACGTCAATAATCGGCGTTTTTCTCAACATCAGATAACGAGTGCCAAGGGTTGAAGGCACCTGACTCAGATGCCAGTTGCTACTGACGGACATCGCTTTGGCCATCAAAGGCAGTTGCTTGGTATCGATACCGTAAAATTCATGGTTGGCGTCATCCCAGGCAAGTTTTCCATCCTGAATAACAAAACGGAAGTCCGGCACCAACTCAGGGACGGTTTGATCAATACTGGCGAAGAAGGCATCTAAAGTGTCGTAATGACGAGCTCGCAACGCGATGAGCAGGCTATCACTGCGGCTGTATGCATCTTGCTGAACCTGAAGTGCCGTCAGTCGGAAGTCAAAAAAGGATTGCACTAAGCTCGAGGTTTGCTGATTTGATCGTGCAACCTCTTGTGAGATGATCTGTCGGCTGACCTGATAGTTTTGAAACAATACCACCAGAATCAACAGACCATTAATGATAAACACCGAACGTGTGATTAACGCGGCCAGCCGGTTACGCTTCGGCATCCTTTTTAGACTGAACTTCATGTATTAGTTATCTGAGTAACGAAATGCTCTCGCTTTCAGTTTGTTGATGCGTTGTGCTTTATCTTCAGACGTCACCAATTCAAAATCACCGGAGTAGGCATGAGGTACCGCTTTGCCTTCCAGATCCCATTTGATGGCTTCTGCCATCGCGATACCTGTATCATCGTTCATCCGCATCACCGTGACGTCTAAATCGCCCTTTGCCAGCGCATCCAGTTCAGCAGAGCCGCCGCCCCAACCATTCAGAACGATGTCCTGACGACCAAGATCTTTGAGTGCATCCGCTGCGCCAAGAGCCACATCGGTAGAGCATGCATAAATGAATTTGATGTTCGGATCTTTCTGCACAGCAAGCTTGGCCGTGCTGTAACCGCTTTCTCTGGTCGCCTGTGTGTAAAACGACGAACTGAGCGTGTAGTGATGGACTTTGCTCATGGCTTCAATAAACGTATCGCCTCGCGCATCACTCACATAACCTTCCGAAAAATACAAAACGGAATAAGAGGTGTCCTCGGGGAAACGCTTGAGAAAGTACTGCTCTAACACTTCTGTGCCGCGTAAGTGATCAAAACCAACGTAGAGAAACGGCTGACGTCCATCCCAGTTCCTGACGGGAGTCGTGATGTTTTGCAGAATCAGCTTAGTGTCCGTCGAGCCCAATACGTGCTCAACAAACTTACGGTGCCGGGTCGTGTCTAAGGTGAAGATCAGATAGTCTGATTTGTTTTTTACGGCTTCCATCAACGATAAGCTTTGCTGACGGACATCAATATTTGGTCGGGTAAATACCTGATTGATTTGGTAAGGGATGCCCAACTTTTCCATACGCATCTCAAATGCTTTGATATTACGCACCCAATAATCGGAGATCTGCTGCCCTGGATAAACAACGGAGATTTTGATCGGTTGATCGACCGTTGCCGCTAGCGGCACGGGACGCTCACGTACAACGTCCACCAACTGACTGGTCAACGATTTTTGGCGTGGATTGGAATCAAGATAATCCTGATATTGCCAGTAATCGTTGAGAATTTGGGCTGGATTAGAAAAAGTCGGTGAAGAAAATGAGGCTACAGCGGCCAAAGTTATTATTTTGCGTTTTAGCATTGACGTCCTCTTTACGGGTGCAACCGGCCTATCCCACCGGAGAAAGCTACCGCTTTTCATTTATTGTTGAGACGACCAGACAAGAGTGCAATAACCCTATAAAAATTATAGAAATAACGACACTCATGTGCTCACTTAAACTTTAAGTATGGCCTGTCAATACAGAGCTGCAAAGTGAAAATTCGCAAAAGTGAATCACATGCTCAAGTTCTGGGCACTGTGCCACTTTTCTCGACGTAAATGATGAGGAAAGCCACGAGAGAAAGGTGCAATTGATTTTATAATTAACTGAAATAATTAATAAAATTAACCTTTCCCGAACAGATAGATAAGGTATTTATATTAACCCAAGGCACGATAAGGTTACCTGCCCGGTCACCAGTTGTTCTTTTTGCGCTTTAGAAAGTTGCTTGATAGCGTATTCAATTTTGAGCGCTTCGCTCCGTGAATCCGTCAGCTTAACACTCCATTCGAGTGTTAACGGGCCACGACCTTTTAACGCCTTGGCCCCTTGTCCACGACTGTGCTGATCAAAACGTCTGTCGACATCGGTCGTAATGCCGCAATACAGCGCATTAGCTTGCGTTCTGATCAGGTAGATATACCACAGACTCGACATTTATTGTGTCAGTGCGTTGACCAGTTCACGCAACTCACTGACTTCAGCCTGAAGTTCAGAAACTTGCTGCTCAAGCGATTCAATTCGCTCTTCGTGTACACTTGCTGACGCTGTTGGTTGGTGTCCACCCGACTGAACTTGCAACGCTTCTACATCCACCTCACCACAGAACAAATGTTGATAGCGCGATTCCCGTTTGCCAGCTTCACGAGGCAATTTGACCACCAGGGCACCCGCTTCACGACCGGCCATCGCCTCTAACACAGCTTCCACTTCTTTCACATCATTAAAGTGGCACAAACGATTAGTTCGGGTACGCAGTTCACCAGGCGTTTGCGCTCCGCGAAGTAGCAAGCAGCACACGATCCCTTTTTCTTGCTCATTAAGTTTAAGATCACCAAATTCGGTGTTGCAGAAGCGATGTTGAAACTTATTTGCGCGACTGTTAAAGCCACTTTCATCACTCACCAGACGGCGCGAAATCAACGCTTCGACGGCATCCTGAACATCAGCGTCAGACAGCGACATCACTGGATCACGGTTGCTTTTCTGGTTACAGGCTGTTGTCAGGCTGTTTAGGGTGAGTGGGTAGTAGTCCGGCGTCGTGACTTCTTTTTCTATCAGACAACCAATAATTCTGGCTTCAACTGCGCTTAGTTCGATATTCATGGTTCAATCCTTATTCTTCTTTCACCACTTCGCGTCTAATGCTCGCCAAGCAGCGGGACTTTACGCAACTGTCCGTCCTCATCAACAATGACGATGGTCGCTCGATTGAGCTCTATCTCCGTCACCTCCTGACGAGTCCTTTCTGTTTTATAAGCATCGCTCAGCTTTCTGGATTTGTTAGCCGGAGTGGGATTTTTTTCAGATTTGGGAACAATGATCTCTGAGGTCAACATCACTCATTCACATCAGTGTCATTACTAGGAGCCCTAATATAGCGCTACCTCCGACAGAAACAAGTGTTTGCGTGTGAAACACGCTGACTTGCTGATGTTTTAAACAATTCCTTAGTTTCTCGCCTATCGCATGGCATATAAAAGTTGTAAACAACCGCGGCTCTCAACGCTATTGATATAAAGAGTATGTATAGAAAAAGGCAAACCTGCATCAGATCACAGAATTACCGCCCTGCAGATTTTAGTTTTAGCCCGAAGTTATCTGTTTAACTTCATCTTTTTGCTTTTCGAATACACCACTTACGGCTTGTTCAACTAAAAGAGCCGCAGGAATCATTATGATAATGACAAAAACAGGAAGTGACGCTCCACGTGTTGATTCTCCAGCCGTTTGGAGATCTTCAGACACAGCGTGGATGCTTGGTTTGTACGGTACGGCCATCGGCGCAGGCGTGTTGTTTCTGCCGATAAACGCGGGGATCGGTGGGCTGATGCCGCTGTTAATGATGGCGGTACTGGCCTTCCCATTAACGTATTTTTCTCACCGCGGACTCGCGCGGTTTGTGTTATCCGGCAGTCAACAGAGCAACGACATCACCGAAGTGGTTGAAGAGCATTTCGGTGCGCGAGCCGGTAAACTGGCCGCCCTACTCTATTTTATCTCGATTTTTCCCATACTATTGGTTTATGGAGTATCTCTGACGAATACCGTTGAGAGTTTCATGACACACCAAATGGGAATGATTGCTCCCCCTAGAGTTGTGCTTTCGGTCACCTTGCTTGCTGGTGTCATCGGCATAGTACGTTTTGGTGAAGAAATCATTGTTCGAGTAATGGGAGTGCTGGTGTACCCATTTGTCGCGGTTTTGATGTTATTGGCGGTGTATCTGATCCCTCATTGGAATGGTGAACTGTTTTCGACGTCATCTATCGTGGCATCCGCAGCCAGCGGAAAGCTAGGTATGACATTGTGGCTCGCCATCCCTGTTATGGTCTTTTCCTTTAGCCACGTACCCATCATTTCTGCGTTCGCGAAGTCCAAACGGAAAGAATATGGCCCGTCGCTGGTGGATCAAAAGTGCTGTGCGATTCTCAAACGTGCACACTTTATGATGGTGGTCACGGTAATGTTCTTTGTCTTCAGTTGCTTATTGACGCTGTCACCAGAGCACCTGCTAGAAGCCAAACAACAAAATATCACGATACTTTCGTATCTCGCCAATCATCTGGGTACGCCATTGATCGGTGTGGCAGCGCCGATCATTGCTTTCGTGGCGATCACCAAATCCTTTCTGGGCACATATATTGGTGCTAAAGAAGGCTTTGTCGCTCTGGTGAATCGAACACCCCGTATTAAAAATCAACCTTTGAAAGAAAATCAATTAAATGACCTTGCCGCTCTTTTTATTTTACTCTCGGTTTGGTTTGTTTCTACATGGAATCCTTCTGTACTAGGGATGATAGAAATGATTAGCGGGCCGATTCTGTCATTAATATTATTTCTTCTTCCTATGTATGCTATTCACAAGTTACCTTCACTAAAAAAACACAGAAATAAAAACAGTAACACTTTCGTTATTTTAATAGGCATTGCGGCTCTATCTTCAACGTTATACAGCCTGATATAATTAATAAACCAAACGCTCAACACAAGAACTTTCACATAAACATAAATACCTTGTTCTGCGCCACTGTTTATTCCGTTCGCAGAACAAGGATGGGTGAATTAATATGGCTCGTTCAACAACACTCCCTACGCAATTATCAACCACCACCTGGCGACAATCCGACACTATGTGGATGCTCGGACTCTATGGCACCGCCATTGGCGCTGGTGTACTCTTCCTTCCCATCAATGCGGGGGGAGGAGGATTACTTCCGTTACTGATAATGGCGATCCTCGCCTTTCCAATGACATTTCTGCCATCATATACAACCTGGGCACTCTGTTCTAAAGGTGCAAAAAGCCGCGTTCAGCGGCTTTTTTATTATCCATTTAACAATACCGATTTTTGGGCAAAAAAAAACCAGCCTCGTTAGAGGCTGGAAAAGATAATATTTCGCCAGATTAGACAAATTTTAAATGATTACACTTATACGAGAAATTTCCTAAAATAGGAAGGTTTTCAAGTCGGTTGCTCTTAAGAGACATTATATGGTGTCAAATAAAACCCCTTCAGAACAGTTCTATAATTACATATTAAACTCAATAAAATGTCAGAATAAAGTCATGAGACAACAAATA
>NZ_WXWO01000073.1:0-52264 GCF_009904845.1 Vibrio sp. V38_P2S17PM301
CCATACTTCTTCTCACTGCTTTATGGAGTTTCTTTTTATAAAAACTATGTTCTAATTCAAGATGTTCTCTGTGAGATTCACAAGGAGCTTTTTGTGCATTAGGATCATCTAAAGGTAATTTTTTTGCAGATTCTCGTACCTCTATGTTTTCATCCCCTTGGCCGTAACCAGATATTAACATAGTATTCATACAACCATTATTGTTTCCCGGTTTATAGTCAATACCTTCTTCATGGAGTAACCACTGGAACTTACCTAGTTTCTTTAAAATCTTTTTGGACACCTTATTTAAATCATTTATAAACTCATTGTGGTTAATATCCGTTTTACACCTAAAATGCTTATGTATAATCGGAGTAACCAACTTAAATACTTTTGCATGGTACGCCTCCATCTGCACATTAGGTTTCCACACTCTTTTACCATCAATTAGACTGTTTGCTGCACGATTTAAGTTTCGAGTTTCCCTATCAGTTAAATCGTATTGATCATGTCCTCCTTCGTGTGGTGGAACACCAAGATGGCAAGCTACAGTTGTACTATTAGGAAGTATCACTAAGTTTTGAGGGCTATTAACGTTATATCCGATATCTGCTTCAATTACATCCTCATAATGACTATTCAATGCCGACATCACTTGACATGATATTAAGTGATGAGGCGTTAAAAGTCTCTTCGTAGTGTATGCTTTTGCTAGCCCATCAGTAGCCCATGGGTGACGCTTTTCCCACTCTTTCTTGGCTTGCGTACGAGATGTCACATTCGAAAATTGAGGGGTAGAGCATATAGGAGCATCTAGATTCGTTAATCGATTCAAACTTCCTTTGTATAAGCCTTGTTTACCCTTTTTGTCGACCCACTGGAAATAATCTCGCCAATCAACCACACCGCCTCGAGGTGCACTTTTAGATTTCGTTGTCATTAGACCACCTTATGTCCTACACATGTACCACTTTTCTTTTTAGAAGATTTTCTCTTTACTTTTTGACATATTCTGCATTTTGTTGCCCCGCTTTTTCTCTGGTTAGCAGTTGTAGATTTCTTACCACTTTGCGAAGTTCCCTTACCAGCACTGTGGTAAGTCTTTGCAGGAAAAACGTCATCAGATTTTTTCAGAATTGACTTGAATAAGTGATCAAAACTACCCATTGCTTCAGAGATCTTATCTGCACCGAGTTTATCAACAATTTTCAACTCCCCGACTAAATCTAAAAAGTATTTCGCTAATGCATCCGCACCGATTTTGTTTGCGGCGGAAGCCAACTCCACACCGACTTCACAACAAGGTTTAATTACATCTGATAAAATTTGAGATGTTTGCTTCGCATATTCATTCCACTTGAGGTTTAAAAGAAACTTCTCTGGATCTCCTTTACCTACAGCCCTCATACACGCTAATAAATCGTCCTTAGGAGTCTGTTTACCAAGTTTAAGAGCAACTTTTGTTGTCCCTTTCATTGCACTACCAAAGACAGGAATACAACCAATTAAGGTGAGCGCCAACATCAGCCAATTTTCGGGGTCATCGCGAGCGTCCTCATCAAGTAACCTCATAACATTTGCTGCCAAATCTCGCAAGTCACCTACTTGGTCAACGACAGGAATCATTGTAATTGCGGTATTCGCTATGATCTGTTCTACTGTCGCATCCTCGTTGAAATCACCTAAAGCGACTCCCCAAATCCAACTTGCAACACCCGAAGTTTTTCTCCAAGCATTTTCCCAAAACCCTACTTCACCTTGTTTGGCATTATCTAATAAGTCTTGAGGATCAGTTGAGGGATTATATCTAGGGTTGTTCATTGTCGGCTCGTTAGGTGTAAACTCACGCGTATCTTCACCAAACTCAACCGAGAACTCTCCAGGAGCGACTCCAGAAACAGCAGCTTTACCGTTTTTGTCCAAGTTTCCTTTAAATACAGCGCCTGTAGAGTCAACTAACTCATAGGATGCTCCCTGCACTGGATCTGAATCTTCGTATTGCAGACCTAGATCTACCGTATACGTACCTTCCTGATCTTCCGTTACCGTTACAGACGGGTTCTGAGCGCCTCCCAAACACATGGTGTTGGCTTTGTTCATGGTCATCTGATCAGAGAGGCGGCAAACGCCTTTGCCTTCTATTTTGACGGTAGGAGAGGCGGAGATAAACTCTGCTTCAGATTCAATGGTGCCGGATGCTACGCCTTTTTTGTCACCGCCTGCGTCACCCGTACTTTTGGCAAATTTACTGCCTTTAATTGCAATGCTGTTGCCACCGTCTGCAGCTACGGTGGTGGAACCGTCTGCCAGATCGGCGGATTTTGCGTTGTTTCCGTACGGAATAGGGACAACCGAGTTGCCCACCGTTGTCAGGCACACATCCGGCAACGTCGCATTGGCTTCGCCCCCAGACCCTTTGTGCACGACACTCAAGCCGTTTGCGTTGATCGTAACACCCATAGTGACTCTCGATATTAGTATTAGAAATAGACTGATAAAATATACCAAGAGTCATTGGCTACTATCTCACCAAAACCTTAGTCTTTTTAACTAATTATCCAGTGAATATGTAGATTGCATATTGCCAAGAGAAAAGCGACAACAAAGACTGGAAGTAAGATCTCAAAAACCAATCTTAAGATTGAAAATCGAGTATTTTGAACTGGAATCTTGATGGAATTTTAATAGCCCCCTGTCTGTTTTATTATCAATGGCTGTCAAATATGTTTATAAGAATGTTAAACTGTGCTCCCTTTGCTCTCTGTTGAGTTTTTACTCTTTTAGTCTGCTATGTCTCTCAAGTTTCCGACCATTGCGACCTTAGGTTTTGTTCTGCTCATCAGTGGCATAACAATGGCGACTGCACAGCCTCGTTACAGCTATCTGAACGATCTGGTAGACGATAGTGAGCAGCCCATGCTCGATTTTTATTACGAAACCATGTGTCACCCCGGCAGTATCAAAGCGGGTCAACTCGTGTTACCCGAAGACGCCTCTCCAAACGAAAAAGCGTTGTACTATTTTGGTCTGAAAAATCTTCAACGTTATGAAGGGTTAAGGAATGTTCATACCCCCAATTTGGTTGCATTGGGTGAGCAGGTTGAGATGCCTTGGATCGTCGCTGAAGCCAAGCTGAACCGAGCGATTGATTTGATTGATTCTGATCTGCTTCTCGAAGGTCAGGTCTTGTTGCACGAAGTGGTCAGTATTGCCAACGGAATCGGCTATAAGCGTTTGGCGGGTCGGGCGTACCGATGGCTCGGGAACGCCAAAATTCAGCGGTCCGATATCATTTCCAGCCTGCGCTACTACAAGAAAGCGTTTAGTCTTGTGACTGAAGTGGGTGACAGTTTTCAGTCGACGATGACACTGAACAACATTGCGACGGTGTACATGCAGTCAGAAGATTGGGAAAGCGCCCGAGACTATGTTGAGCGCGCGCTGAAGCTCTATCACAGTCACAACTATGGCAACAGTCTGTTTGAAGCCGTGATGAACTCCAACGCCAGCACAATCTATTTCGCGCTCAACGATGTCGACAAAGCCAAACAGTTTATGGCACTGGCACAAAAAGAGGCGGAGAAAACCGGCTCGAAAAAAGTGAAATACACTACGCTCTCCAATTTATCCCAATTACTCAGCGGTGTTGGTCAGGCCGACGAAGCGCTGGCCATCGGTCAACAATGCCTGGCTTTAGATACCGATGGAAAAGACCTTCCACTGCAAATCGCAGGATGCTTCCAGGCGTTAGCCAAGGCCTACCTGGTCAAGCAGAATTACAACGAAAGCATTTACTACGGCATTAAAGTGGTCGACATTTTGCACCAGTCGGAAACCCGCGAGGTGGCTTGGGAAATGGAAGTGTTGGGCATTCTGATTGACGCTTATGAGGGCAAACAGGACTATCAAAACGCGTTGCTCTACTTTCGTCAACAAGACAATATTCGCCGCGATTATTACAAAGACGCCTACGGTCAAGAGCTTTTAAGCGAAAAAAACGCGCTGGAAAAGCAGCTAAATCAACGGGATCTGGCACTACTGGAAGCCAAGAACCAGCTTCAGGAAGAAAAACTGAATGCGCAACGCACCCGGGAAATTCTTTACCTGGCATTGTTTGCTCTGGTTATCTACGTTGCCGCCAAGCGACTGTTTAAAATGAAACGCATAAATCGCGAGTTAGAGAATGAAAACACTCGTGATTCACTGACTAAACTGAACAACCGGCGCTATCTGGAAAAATGGCTGAAAGCTTTTCACGCCAAACCATTTGAACATCCATATGCACTGGCTGTCATCGATATCGATTTCTTCAAAGGTGTCAACGATCAGTATGGACACGAAGCCGGAGACAAGGTGCTTCAGGGTGTCGCGAAAGCACTAAAAAATGCCATACGCCCCGAAGACGTATTAGTTCGTTGGGGCGGTGAAGAGTTTGTCTTACTGCTGCAAAGCAAAGACAAATGGCAAACGGCTAAAACTCTCGAAAGATTGCGCTCTGCTGTCGCGTCCGAAATTATTGAACTCGAGGATGAATCCATCAAAGTGACCATCTCTCTTGGCGCGGCAAGCGTGAAAGCCTCAGAGCTGAAAGTGTCCTGGAAAGCTCTGTTCTCCAACGCCGATAGTGCGTTGTACAAAGCGAAAAACAACGGCAGAAACCGATTTGAAATCAGTGACTAAGTACAGGATACACAATCCGTTCCACTGGCCTGAGAAAAAACCGACGCTATTGGCTACTTGAGGGCATGGATATGCCCCACTACACTTATCTCGTCGTCAGTTGAAATACAACCGAGTGCATTCACCGCCAGAGTGAAGTGATGACAGGGAGAGAGCCGATGCGCCTCAAGTCCGTTGCATTCGCCATAATGGCGACAGTTTCAAGCACCATTTATGCATTACCTTCCAGTGCCCCCAGTCGTATTCAGATTCACCATAATCCGGCCAAATCATTCACCCTGCCAGTTGATGTGCACCCTATCAAGATGGTTAACCTCGCAAAGCCCGGTCATCAAGCTAAACGTTATCAGCAATTTGTTGGCCTAGCTGAAGTATGGGGCGCACAGCTCACGACAATCACCACAGCAAGCGGGCAAACGTTGTTCGTCATCGGTAAGCATTATCCCGGCATTATGGCGACCAATGACGTACGAATAAGCGCCGCCGCGGCCAAAGGGATTGCCATGATGAAAGTCGGAGGCAAAGGCACATGGAAGGTCACACTCGCTTTACATCCTCGTGACGGCCGCTATTTTTATATCACAGAAAATCGCCGTGATGACAGCCGTTGGATCCATTGGATCGATGCCGACACAGGCGTGATAAATAATGCTTACAATGCCCTAACCACCGGCAGTGGGATTGGAGTTTGGGGACAATCGCGAGATTTATCAGGACTGACGGATTACAACCGGGGACGCTTCGAAATGACCGCGCCAAGACTGTCAACTTACGACGCCGGCGGGAAAACACGCCTGCCCGGTTCAATCGCCACAGACGATGACGACCTCTGGGACAGAGCCGGACGCACATCCCCGGGACAAGCCGCTCTGGTGGACGCACACTATTATGCGCATCTTGCAGACAAGTACTTCCTCACTCACTTTAATTTTGACTGGCTCGACTATTATCCTCAGGGCATCCGTTCGTCAGCGCACGTCAAGCGGAACTACAACAACGCTTTCTGGAATGGCAGTCAAATGGCTTATGGTGACGGAGACGGGATCTCATTTACCAATATGTCCGGAGATCTGGATGTCGTCGGGCATGAACTGGCACATGGTATTACCGAAGCGACCAGTAACCTTATCTACCAGAACGAATCTGGTGCGCTCAATGAAGCGTTCTCCGATATCATGGGCACCAGCCTGGAATTTGCCAACAACAGCGGTAACTGGACCATAGGCGAAGACATCATGCTTTATGACGATGGAATCCGGAACATGGCAGATCCTAATGCTGACGGCGACCCGTCACACTATGCGCAGCGCTACACAGGCAGCGGTGACAATGGCGGTGTCCACATTAACAGTGGCATTATCAACCACTGGTTTTACCTACTCTCTGAGGGCGGAGTGAACGCTAATCCAGATTTTCAAGGACAAGGGGTGATTGGCGTTGGCCAGCAAACCGCCGTTGAACTGGTTTACGATGCGTTTACCTCACTTACGCCGGATGCCCGGTTCTGTGATGCAAGAGCAGCCACTTTGGCCTTTGCCGACGACGCTATCCTGACATCAGTGATTGAATCGTGGGCCGAAGTCGGACTGGATGAAACACAGTGTGGGGGCGGCAACGAATCGCAGGAAAACAACACCGACGGCCCCCTTATTTCATCCGTCGGTAGTGAAAAACTCAAAGGTGTAAAATTCCGGATTTTCTGGACCACCGATGTCGCGTCAACCACTGAGGTCACTTTCACCTGTTGCGGGAGCTATGTCAATTCAGCGCTAACCACCACCCATTCCTACTCGTTCAACGGTTCAAAGGGAGCCACATACCAATATTTCGTTACCTCTCGCCTGTACGATACAGCAGGCAATGAAATTGGAGCGACCACTGCCGGACCGTTTACCCACCAGAACTAAATACTCCGACCTGACTTAAGCCAGCCTTTCGCTGGCTTTTTCTTACATCGGTTGCAGGTATTTTGGTCACGATAACCGATTTTGTCGAACCCGACTCACACCCTCAGTATGCACTCACTTGAAACTGTATAAATATACAGTTATTGTTTGCGGTAGATCCCGTGATGAGGTGACGTGATGAGAGATTTTAAGGCACGCGACATCAATGGCGATGTGCACATTAATGACCAATCAACCAAGTATAAATTATTGATTCAATGCAATATAGAAGAGTTACTACAGGAGGAAAGACAACGTCGAGACAATTTGCGTAGAGAGAGAAAAAGGAAAAACAGCTTGCTGGTTAAACTGTTCTGCGCCTGCATTGCCGTTCTGTCATTAGCCGCATTGTGGTACTTCGCCGAAGGTCAAATGAACGCCGTAACTCTGCTGCTCGGTTTTGCCTCCATTATGATCGGTTTCACTACGATCATAAAAGCGGAGCAGCCGACAGAGTTTGAACGCCGCCAGCTTGATACATTGCATGAAATCCACATGATTCTGCGTGATCGCGGTGTGCGCTGATTAAAACGGCAGTCCCTGAGGACCGCCGTTTTTCTATACCAGTCGAGCAAAATTAGTCTTCTACCCTTTTCTGCCTATAACAGATTGATTTATCTATTATTTTCATATCTCATAAAACCAGGAGTCATGCTGAAGATCCAACAACTCAGCCGTCCCGCTTTCGAGTTGATAGAGATAAAACTGCTTCAGGGGCGGAGAGTAGATGTGTAACGTCACTAAGGGTTCATCCCCACCTTGCAAGTTGGATATCTGATGAATATCACTGTCGTGACTGACTGTCACTTCACCGCTTGGATAGTGATTCGACTGAGTGGCGTAAATATGGCCATTCGCTGCTGGCTTAAACAAGGTTTCTGTCGCCTGACCATGCAATACTTTAACCCCGCAAGCACTGCCAATGTGATCGTGTATTTTACTCCGTTGACCATTGAGCCAACTCAAGATCAATACTTCACAATGATCATTGCGAAAAAGACGTCGCCTCGAATATGTTTCCTGATCAAACTGTGCCAGTTGTTTGATCTCATCACCGTTCAGTTCGACTTTTTCCAGCATAAAGCGAATGGTCGCCAGAGACAGCGGTTTGTCAGCCAGTTCTACCTGAGCCAGGAGTTCCTGGTAGTTGAAACGGTAGTCTGCATCCAGTAATGCGGTTAAAGCCGGTGCCGTCTGATGTTGTGTAGTTGAAGGTTGCATCGTGATCTCCTAACGTTTTGTTTTATTCGTTATTGTTATTTCTTATGCCCATTTGACACAGTTAGTAGACCACTTTCTCACGTGTTCGGCTTATGTCAGTGTTGAATTCAGTGAACAGAGTCACGACTTAACACGTAATTAACAACTATCTAACTTGCATTTCACCTTTGAACCAAAAAACAAAAAGCCCCTGACTCACAGACGGTTAGTCAGGGGCTTGCGACCGAAACAGAGCAGCTACTTGATAACCCCGCAAATCACTCTGGCACCGCCACCACCAAGCGGGTTTGGGCTGTCAGAATGATTATCACCACCAGCGTGAATCATCAACGCTCTCCCCGGCAAGTCAGCCAGTTCGACACGCGGCGCCATCACCGGCTGGACGACATCGCCGTTCGAATCCGCGTAAATCGGCGGCAAATCCCCGAGGTGGTTGTTGTCACCCCATGGAGTGCCGTGCTGTCCGGTATTTGCGGGATCGTAGTGCCCTCCGGCCGCTCCCCCTAGCACTGTTTTATCGTCTTTGGTACTGGTGTCACAAGACGGATTAACATGAATGTGAAAACCATGCAGACCTGGGGTCAAACCTTTCAATGCAGGCGTGAACACACTGCCATACTGATTTTGGGAGATTTCAATCGTACCGGCGCTTTTCCCGGTGGCCAAATCCGTCATATCAACCGTCAAATCGGCCGCCAGTGCTGACGTAGAGAAGACAGAGAAAGCGATGAGCAGAAGCTTGTTGTTCATTATCATTGTCCTTTTGTTAGCGAATGCCACCTAAATATGTAGCATCCGATCCGTCAGTTCTGCAAAAAATCGTCACTATTCAATGCTGTATTCGGCGTTATACACCATACGCTCGATATGGAATCACGATGGCGGTTAGACCGCGCACCACGCACCACGCACCACGTCCTTGATTCCCAGACATGAAGTAATCTCACGTTGCATATTTGCCACTCGTTTATGGGCTGCATTATCCCCAGATCCACTACAGACGAGTGCAAATACTTGCCTATAGTTAACAATAATTATCACTTACCTGTAAGGTCACCATTATGATGAGTTTGCTTTTCCTTTTGTTGTTCATCGCTATGCTCTGTGCGTTCTGCAACAAAAAGTCGCTTGGTTACGCGGTTTTCACACTTTCAGTGATTGCCGGCCTATATTGGTTCCACCACCACGCCACCGATGCATTAGCCATCTTGCTGTAAGGAGCATCAGAATGAATCGAACTCACGTCACGCTGCTAAATACGCTCGGTTTGCTTGGCATTACCGTCGTATTGATGATTGGTTTCGTACTCCAGTTTGCCTGGAACGAACTTCCCTGCCCGCTGTGCTTGTTGCAGCGTATCGGCTTCGCCATGGTTATGTTTGGTTTCCTTTTAAATGTGGTTTATGGTCCGCAGCAAAAACATTACGGGGTGATACTGATTGGCGCTCTGTTCGGTGCCGCGACGGCATTAAGACAAGTCTCACTGCATGTTATTCCCGGCACCCCAGGCTACGGCAGTCCGATTCTTGGCATGCACTATTACACCTGGGCATTAGTGCTGTTCGCTGCCACTATTTTGGGCGTCGCCCTGTTATTGATGATGTGGAAAGAGGAGTGGCAAGACGCCCGCTATCACATGAGCACTGTGGGTCGATTTGTTTGCCTGCTGGCTCTGGCGGCCGTCGCTCTGAACGTCATTGCCACCTTTGCAGAATGCGGTCCGTATCAGTGCCCGGATAACCCGATAAGCTACTGGATATTCAGTTAACTTTTTGGCCGCTTTCTGCGCGGGCAAAAAGGTTACTCAGGTTGTGAATGGCGAAAGCATGAATGAACCGCTGTCCGCCCAACACGTCAGGCATCAGACTCATTCCGAGTAATCAAGATGACTTCCTTTGCGGCCTGCCCTGCAGATCGGCAGGCCGCTCTACGTAGAATCAGGCATACGCGCCTGACTGAATAAGGACATTTAAAAGTCTGGGCGTTTAGACGTCCAAAAGTTGACTTTCGACGCACATCACATTACTCTGCGCTCCTGTTCTCTATAACGATAAGTTGTCGCGTCATGCAAAACACAACATCCCGCTCGTCACACACAACTTCTTCCGCTCTGGCGTTATTACCGCTGGGCATTTTTTTGTCGCTGTTTATCGGCGTTGGAACTTACCTGACATTTCAAGGTGTCGACTTTGCCTTTTATCAGTTGCCCGCGCCGATTGCGACGCTGCCGGCCATCGTCATCGCGCTGCTGCTGAGTAAAGAGTCTCTCAATCGAGCCATCGAACAATTTCTGCGTGGTGTGGGTCACCAAGACATTATTGCGATGTGCATGATTTACCTGCTGGCCGGAGCCTTTGCCGCCGTTGCCAAAGCGTCAGGTGGCGTCGACGCAACCGTCAACCTCGGTTTGTCCCTGCTACCAACCAGCATGATCCTGCCAGGGATTTTTCTTATTTCGGCCTTTATCGCCACTGCCATGGGGACATCAATGGGCACCATCGCCGCCGTTGCTCCTGTCGCGCTGGGGATCGCCCAGTCGGCCGGCATGAGCCTGCCTCTGACCGCGGGAGTGGTGCTAAGCGGTGCGATGTTTGGCGACAACCTGTCTATCATCTCAGACACAACCATCGCAGCCACCCGTTCGCAGGGCTGCGAAATGAAAGATAAGTTCCGTGAGAACATTCGCATCGCCTTACCAGCGGCGATCTTCGCGTTGGTGTTGTTTGCGTTCAGCAGCAGTGCCACACAAACACCAGAGACAACCCCAATCGAATGGCTGAAAATTCTGCCTTACCTGACGATTTTGATTCTGGCCGTGTCCGGGCTGAATGTGTTTGTGGTGTTGTCGGTCGGCATTATGCTCGCCGGTGGTGTGAGCTTATTCTCCGTTGATCAGTACACATTGACCGATCTGGGTAAAGACATTTATACCGGCTTTGGCAACATGCAGGAAATTTTCCTGCTCTCCATGCTTATTGGTGGCTTAAGTGAGCTGATGCGTCAACAAGGTGGCCTCACGTTCCTGACTCAACTGGTCAGCCGCATCATTAATGTATTTGGTGCAAAACATTCGGCTCATGCAAATTCACGCGCCAGCGAAATGGGCATTGCGGGCTTAGTTTGTCTGACCAACACCTGCACTGCCAACAACACCGTCGCTATCATTGTGTCCGGCAGCGTTGCCCGCCAACTGGCAGAGGAAAACGATGTCAGTGCGCGTCGTTCAGCCAGTTTACTGGATATTTTCTCCTGCGTAACTCAAGGTGTACTGCCTTACGGCGCTCAGGTGCTGCTGCTCGGATCTGTATTCGGTTTATCACCATTGCAGGTAGTTGCTAACTCATACTATTGCTTTCTACTGGCGTTTGCAGCGTTGGTCGCTATTTTCCTCAAGCATCCTGCGCGTAAAACCGCTGCAGTAGCGGAGTCTCAATAGCGCCGATCTGGTGTGTTTTCTCCCCACTCCCAAAAACCACCGCTCGCGGTGGTTTTCTTTTTGTCAGGCATAGTCAACACCGCTTACTCCATGATTCACCAATCATTTCCAACATAACATTACATTTGGCTATAAAAAGGACATATTTTGAGCAATAAATGGAATTTGACACCAACAAATTAGACTTCTAAGGTTTTTTATTAGTCCCACAACCATGGAGGTCATCAAAGTGAAACGCGCCAGTAACAGTTATCGTCTTCAGCTGATCAAAGAGGTCGCCACCCGACGGCAACAGCAGCTCTCTCATGACCCCATGGCAGACTACATCCACCAGCTTCTTGAAAATCGCCCTCAGTTCGAACATCACACAGAGCAACATCGTTTTGCCGGTAATCATTTTGATGAACACGCTGGAGGCTGGGTCAGTGACAAGTGGGGGCTGAAGTAAGCCCTCTCACAATTAAGACTGACCGCAAAAATTCATCGGCCCGACATAAAAATGTCGGGCTTTTTCGTTGGATTAGCTCAGTTTGTTGGCAACAAAGGCTGTTGCTATCACGATATGTAATCAAATGCTATTAACTACGGCACACTCTTACTCTAATTGAGGGTTTTAACAATACAATTTAACTAAATATGTTTGATCAGGGGCATGTCTGATAATTCTGAAATTTAATTGCAATTACATGCTCTTATTTCACACATAGATCACAGCAACTTCATATTTCTTCATTATATTTGCCCGCCTGAAGCCCAAAAACCAAAAATAAAAGGAATTTCATATGAAATTGTATAAATCAGCGCTGGCGCTCTCCGTCGGTCTGGCATTGGCTGGTTGTAACGACAGCGACAACGATAGCCAGGTTGAATGCCAAATTGCGTCACCGTGTACGCAATTTACAATCATGCACACCAACGATAACCATGGCCGTTTTTGGGAAAACGACGATGGCGAATATGGTATGGCAGCACGTAAAACCCTGGTAGATTCCATCCGTGAAGAAGTCGAAAACAAAGGCGGCTACTCATTGTTGCTGTCTGGCGGCGACATCAATACCGGTGTACCAGAATCGGATTTGCAAGATGCCGAGCCTGACTTTATCGGCATGAGTGATATCGGCTATGACGCAATGGCGGTTGGTAACCACGAGTTCGATAACCCGCTCAGCGTATTGGACAAACAGCGTGACTGGGCTGACTTCCCGATGCTGGCCGCCAACATCTATAAAGCCGACGGCAGCCGCTATTTCGAACCTTATACAGTGTTCACGCTGGGTGACTTACGTATTGCCGTTGTCGGCTTGACCACGGAAGACACTGCGAAAATCGGCAACCCGGAATACATCTCTGAACTCACTTTCACTGACCCTAAAGAAGAGATTAAAAAGGTTATCGCCGAAATCGAGAAAAACGACGAAGCGGATCTGGTTATCGCTACCACTCATATGGGTCACTATGCAAATGGTCAACACGGTTCGAATGCACCAGGTGACGTGGCGCTGGCTAAAGCTCTAGAGGAAGGTCAGCTCGCAGCCGTGATTGGTGGGCACTCTCAAAACCCTGTGTGTATGGAAGCCGATGGGTCTGGCTACGATGCCGACTTTGAGCCTGGCGACGATTGCAAACCGGATCAGCAAAACGGAACCTGGATCATGCAGGCCCATGAATGGGGTAAATACGTGGGTCGCGCGGATTTCGAATACGCCAATGACGAACTCCACCTACTGAGCTACAAACTCATTCCGGTCAATCTGACCAAGGAACTGGATGACGGCTCTCGCGAACTGATCGGCGACAAGATCGAACCGAACCTACCGCTGAAAGAAAAACTGCAAGTGTATCAAGACGCAGGCCAGGATAAGCTGGATGAAGTCATCGCAAGTTCAGACGGTAAACTGGAAGGTGACCGCAGCGTAGTACGGAATCAGCAGACCAACCTGGGACAACTAATTGCTGTTGCCCACAAAGAAAAAGTCTCCGCAGATTTTGCCGTCATGAACTCCGGTGGCGTACGCGATTCTATTGCGGCAGGCGACATCACATACCGTGACGTGTTAACGGTACAGCCTTTTGGCAACCAAGTGACCTACAGTGAGATGACGGGAGCAGAGATCAAAGATTACCTTGGCACGGTCGCCACAATGCAAGTGGGTTCGGGCGCCTACGCACAATTGACCGGCCTGACCATGACCGTCGACTGTATGGCCAACACCGTTGATATTTCCGATATCAACGGTAAGGGCTTTAGCGACACAGCCACCTACTCCTTTACCGTACCAAGCTTCAATGCGGCCGGTGGTGACGGTTACCCTGAGCTGGATCCGGTTCAAACTGGTTATGTGGATGCCGATGTCCTTTACGGCTTCCTGAAGAGTAAGGGCTCTATCGCCGTAGGCGACTACACGCCTCCAGCAACCGTAACTTACACCAACACGGAAGATCCGTTGGCTAATGGCTGCTTGATCACTACGCCTTAACCGGGATCACACGGTAAACAATCAAAAAGCCAGCGCAACTAGCTCTGGCTTTTTACATCTGAACTTAAAACAGATCCCGTTGCGGACTTTCCGGTTCCACCGGTGATTGAGGTGTCAGTTTCCCCTGGCGGACTTTGCGTAAATAACGTTGTCGACACAATTTAATAATGTGCTGTTTTTCCGCCACGGTGTAGCTCAGCCAGTTAAAGCGCTCTTCCCTTTTGCGCATACATCCCTGACAGTAACCTTTATCGTCAACCGTACATACACCAACACAGGGGCTGGGTACATCGAAGAAATCCAGCTGTTCCATGCCTATTCTACCTTCCTCATCTGCTGACTTTACATTATGCCAAAGCGTCACAATTGTCACTTTTTCGCTCAATTTAACCGTACGCCTCTAACGACAAACTGACAAAATTTGCAGGTTGTTTTCTATACTTAAGCTTTTGATGCGCCGTCCTCACTGTTGGCAAATTAAGGAGTCTTATTATGAAGCTTAGTGTCACCACTCTGCTGGTTGGTATACCGCTAGCGTTACTTTCCGTCGGCTGCAGTATGTATTCAGGCAGTGCCGACCTCACCCCGCAGGATCTCCAGCATCACAACTGGGAGCTGATTCAGGTCGATGGTCAGGCGATTACTCAAGGTGATCGACAGCGCATGCCACGCCTTGAAGTGGGTGAAAAAATGACGGTCAATGGTAATGCTGGCTGCAATAATTTTTTCGGCCAGGGTGAACTCAAAGACAACCAGTTTCGGGTCGATAAAATCGGCATGACCATGAAATCCTGCTCTAGTGAGGCGATGCAGATCGAACAGGCGGTGGCCGAAACATTATCAACCTGGAGCACGATCACTCTGACCAAAGAACATCTGATTCTGCGTGATGAAAACCATGAATTAACCTATCGACTGCGAGATTGGGTTAACTAAACCGTCCTTCCTTCTTAGCGAGCGGCATGCATGCCGCTCGTTTTTACGACCACGCATTTTTTTCTTATGTGATGTAAGAATCTCCAGCCTTATCCGGTCATAACTAGCAAGCAATAAAAGTCTTGTGGCAGAAGTTGTTACGTGAAGAGTGGGTGAAATCACACAAGCGTCAACGACCAGCACGGTTGAGGTTGATAGTCCCTGCCCAACGATTACTATTTCTTATACAACACTCCATCATCAGAGCTTCAAACGGAATAATTATGAAACAACTGCTCACCACCGTCGCCGCAGTCGCCACTGCCTTCTCACTGTCAGCGGAACCGCTAGACTGGAAACAAGTAGAGCAACAGGCCGAAGGACAAACCGTCTATTTTCATGCCTGGGGAGGCAGCCAGGAAATTAACCGTTACATCCAATGGGCAGGTGCACAGTTGCAACAGCAATACGGTGTCACGTTGAACCACGTTAAAGTCACCGATATCGCTGAGACCACCACACGTCTCATCGCTGAAAAAGCAGCAGGTAAAAACGACAAGGGCAGCGTCGATTTGGTCTGGATTAATGGTGAAAACTTCAAGTCTATGAAAGACAACCAACTGCTGTTTGGGCCGTTCACACACTCTTTGCCCAATTGGCAATACGTTGACCAAGGCCTGCCGATCGATGCAGATTTTTCTGAACCAACAGAAGGGTTAGAAGCGCCATGGGGAGTGGGCCAACTGGTGTTCATTCACGACCAAGAGACACTCAACAACCCGCCACACTCCTACGCTGAGCTGCTCAGCTACGCTCAAGCCTACCCGAGCCGGGTGACTTACCCCAAGCCGCCAGAGTTTCATGGCACCAGTTTCCTCAAATCATTACTGATTGAACTGACTGACAATGATCCCCAGCTCGAGCAACCAGTCAGTGAAGGCGACTTTGCCGCCGTGACCGCGCCACTTTGGCGTTATCTGGATCAGTTCCACAAAGTGGCCTGGCGGGGTGGCAAACAATTCCCTGCCGGTACGGCCGAAATGATTCAGTTGCTGGATGACGGTCAACTGGATTTAGCCATCACATTCAATCCTAACGCCGTCTATTCAGCACAGGCCTCCGGTAAACTGGCCTCTTCCACCAAAGCGTATGCTTTTGATACCGGTGCCCTCTCCAATATTCACTTTCTGGCCATTCCCTGGAACGCGAATGCGAAATCCGGCGCTTTGGTCACCATCAACTTTCTACTCAGCCCACAGGCTCAGTCACGTAAAGGGGATCTGAACATTTGGGGCGATCCTTCGGTACTAAGCAAACAATACCTGACAGGCAGCGCCAAACAGACACAGCAATTCAAATCGGTTTCAGAGCCCCACCCAAGCTGGCAATCTGCTATCGAAAAAGAGTGGCAAAAGCGCTACGGAAGCTGATTTGAAATGCTAAGAACCCTGTATCTGCTCATCGTTGTCGGCTGTATTGTTCCGACGATTCCGGGACTGCTCGGTGTGCTGGCATCGTCACTGGGCTACCTTCCACCGCTGGACATGCAGACGATCAGTCTGACGGGCTTTCGCCAGGTGTTCGAATGGCAAGGCGTCTGGCACTCTATCGGCTTAACCCTGTACTCATCGGTGATCAGCAGTTATCTGGCGTGCGTGCTTACATTTGCGGTCCTGCAAGCCAGTTGGGGGACGCGCTTCTGGCGCAGAATCGAGTTGATGTTGTCCCCGCTCTTAGCCATGCCGCACGTGGCATTTGCTATCGGATTTGCCTTTTTGTTTGCTCCGACAGGACTGGGGGCGCGTTGGCTGCATGAACTGATTGGATACGACCCCAATGCGCGTCCTGTCGACGCGCTGGCGCTGCTGGTTAACGATCCGCACGCCCTTGGGCTGATTATAATGCTGGCGCTGAAAGAAGTGCCCTTTTTATTGTTGATGAGTATTCCCATCGTACAACAACTGAATGTCTCACAAGTTACCAAAGTCAGCGCGTCATTGGGGTACAGTCGCAACGCCATGTGGTGGAAGTGCCTGTTACCACAGTGGTTGAACAAACTGCGCTTTCCTATGCTGGCGGTCATGGCGTACAGCCTGTCGGTGGTGGACATTGCGCTGATCATCGGCCCGACGAATCCCCCCACATTCGCCGTGTTGGTGTGGCAATGGTTCAGTGATCCGGATCTGACACTGCTCCCGCGAGCGGCCGCGGGTGCTGTGGTATTGTTTGCCCTCGCGGCACTGGTGATTGGCCTTGCACGCATGGTGGAATGGCTGCTCACACGCGGCATTCGCCGCTGGCAATGGTCTGGTCGAAGTGGTATTTCTCTGGCTGGGCGTTCGCTGTTTAGTGTGATCCTGTTCATCAGCCTGATAATGATTCCATTGTTAACGCTATGGAGCTTTGCGCAGCGCTGGCGTTTCCCGGATGTACTGCCCAGCAGTTATACTCCGCGCTTCTGGCAGTACGAATGGCAGTCGGTTGCCAGCACCGTGCAACAAAGCCTGCTGCTGGCGTTGGTGTCAGCCACCGTCGCACTGGTCTTTGCACTTCTGGCCCATGAGTACCGGATCCGGTATCGAATGCAGATACCGGGATACATCATCGCCGTGCCGATGCTTCTCCCGCAGCTGTCCATATTATTCGGCCTTCAGATCATGACGCTGTATCTTCATGACAGTGCACATTGGTTTTGGGTTTGCTGGGCACACCTCTTTTTTGCATTCCCTTATGTCTATTTGTCACTGGATGGCCCTTGGCGAAGCTATGATCACAACCTGACCCGAGTATCACTCAGCTTGGGTCAATCGCCCCTGCGTACCTGGTGGCGGGTTAAAATGCCGCTGCTACTGCCCGCCATTGTTTTTGCCTGGGTGATCGGAATCAGCGTCAGCCTGGCACAATATCTGCCGACGCTGATGCTTGGCGCAGGCCGGATCCGCACCATCACCACTGAAGCGGTGGCGCTGTCGAGTGGCTTCGATCGCCGTGTTACCGCCATTTACGCCCTCTGGCAAGCGGCGTTGCCGCTGCTGTTTTTTGCTTTTGCGATCACCATTAGCCGTTTACAAGCTAAATATCGCCATTTATCGATTAAAGGTCTGTTGCCGAATGAGTCTTTGTCTAGAAAACCTCGCCATTCATAAACACAATGGAGAGGCACTGTTTTCTTCCCTCTCCTTACAGATAGAAAAAGGGGGCATTGTGACGCTGATGGGCCCGAGCGGTTGCGGAAAATCCACCCTGCTTGACGCGATTGCCGGACACTTATCGGAGGAGTTTCGTCTTACTGGCAGCATTCTACTGGATGATCGCCCACTCAACGCACTACCAGCCCACAAACGTCAGGTAGGAATCCTGTTTCAGGATGATCTATTGTTCCCGCATTTAAATATCTGGGAGAATCTGGCGTTTGCCCTGCCCGATGCCATTAAAGGCCGCGAGCGCAAAGAGCGCGCGCTGGATGCGCTCAAAAATATCCACCTGACGAAATTGGCTCAATCCTATCCGGACCAGATTTCCGGAGGTCAGCGAGCACGCATCAGCCTGACCCGAATGCTGCTCGCCCAACCACAGGTCGCATTGCTTGATGAACCGTTCAGCAAGCTCGACAAAGCGCTGCGAAGCCAGTTTCGTGACTGGGTAATGGCGCAATTGCAATCGGCCAATATTCCCGCGCTGATGGTCACGCACGATGAGGCCGATGTTCCGCCGGGCAGCCAGGTATTGCGCTGGCCTTGGGAGGTGAACCATGCTTGATCGCCTGAGTATAAAACTGATCCGCAAGCCGCTGTCTGCCACTGCCGGCGTCATAGATAAAATGGGCCTGAGTGCCAATCAGGTCACGCTGCTGGGTTTCGTTGTCGGTTGCTTTGCCCTACCGGCACTGCTCAATCAGCAATACCTGCTGGCACTGGTGCTTATCCTCATCAATCGGGTTTGCGATGGATTGGACGGTGCACTGGCAAGAATCCAGGGCATCACGGATGCTGGTGGGTTTCTCGATATCAGTCTGGATTTCTTATTTTATTCGTTGATCCCGTTTGGCTTTGTGCTTGCAAGCCCGGAGCACAATGCTGTCGCCGGTGCATTTCTGATCTTCGCGTTTATCGGCACTGGCAGCAGCTTTCTCGCGTTTGCGGTCATGGCCGGGAAACGCGGCATTGAAAACCCGATCTACAAAAATAAATCGCTTTACTATATGAGCGGACTGACCGAAGGAACCGAAACCATCGCCTGTTTCATTCTGTTCTGTCTCTTTCCTGCCCATTTCGCCACCATTGCCTACACGTTTGGCGCCATGTGCTGGTTTACCACACTGACGCGTATTTATTCTGGCTTTCATACTCTGACCAACAACAAATAGGCTCTGTCGCAGGCGGAATTGATCGTCGTCAAACAGACATCATTCTTCACCAAAAGAGCGATGTTTAAATGACATCCGCCTGATACCATCGGACAACTCAGTCCTGATTATCCTTCGTTTATGCGCCCGAATATGGAACACGCCCTACTCAATATCGCCCTGAACCTCAGCTCTAATCTGGCCAGTGAAAAACAGTACCAACACTTGATTGACGGGATCAATCAGGTTTTTCCCTGTGATGCGAGCGCTCTGTTTATTCTTGACCAAGATGGCTTTCTGACTCCGGTAGCCGTCAACGGCTTGGCCAGCTCAGTGCTCGGACGACGTTTTTTTCCTGCCGCTCACCCGCGGCTGGAGAAAATCATCATCAGCCGCACCCCGGTGCGTTTCGATGCCGATTGTCCACTGCCTGATCCGTTTGACGGCGTGCTGCTCTCAGCGGAAAGCAGTATTGATGTCCATGATTGCATGGGTTGCAGCTTGTATGTCGATGACAAGCTGGTGGGCGTGCTCACAATGGACTCGTTGACCATTGGCGCATTCGATCACATTGAACCCGTAACGATGGAAACGTTCGCAGCTCTGGCAGCCGCAACGCTACGTAACATTGGTCAGCTTAAAGCGTTGAAAGCCAAACATAAAAAACAACAATCCGTCACAGCCACGCTCATTCAGCAAGCCCGTTCTAAACAGGGTGAGATGGTCGGGCTCAGCCCACAAATGCAGCAGCTTCGCAACAACATCGCAACCGTCGCACAATCAGACTACGCGGTACTGATCACCGGCGAAACCGGAACAGGAAAAGAACTGGTCGCTCACCAGCTCCACGCACAATCGGCACGCCGCGACAAACCCATGATTTACGTCAACTGTGCGGCGCTGCCGGAGAGCCTGGCTGAAAGCGAATTGTTCGGTCACGTAAAAGGCGCATTTACTGGCGCCAATACACACCGTGCCGGTAAATTTGAACTGGCCGACGGCGGTACGCTGTTTCTGGATGAAGTCGGTGAATTGCCATTATTGCTTCAGGCAAAGCTGCTGCGGGTGATCCAGCAGGGCGAGCTGCAACGGGTCGGCAGTGACCAACATTTACTCGTGAATGTGCGGATTGTTGCCGCGACCAACCGTCACCTTGAGCAGGAAGTCGAAGCCGGTCAGTTCCGTGCCGACTTATTCCACCGCCTGAACGTGTTTCCTATCGCCGTCCCCTCATTGCGCAGCCGCCAAGGTGACATACCGGTCCTGGCGGGTTACCTGCTGGAAAAAGTGCGTCAGCAGTTCAATGTCCCTAACCTGCATCTGCACCCGAAAGCACTCATCATGCTTGAAACACAAGAGTGGCCGGGCAATGTGCGTGAGTTGGAACATACGCTCACCCGCGCCGCGCTGCGCGCGATTCAGGCGCAAAGTCACACCATCCAGTTACCCCACTTTGATGTGGCAGTGACCGACAGCGATGTCAAAAGTACAACCCACTATTTTCCGGTGCAAAGTCAGGGAATGCGCCCTTTGGTCGAGCGTTATCAGAAGGATTTGATCCTGCATGCACTCAATAAATCGAACGGAATTTGGGCGAAGGCAGCGGAATTCCTGCAGATGGACCGGGGGAACTTGTACCGGATGGGTAAAAAGCTGGGCATCGGCCACTAGCAACGAACACAGCATTGATGTCATTTACACAACAAGACTGCTGTAAAAAGAACATCACCACCAAGTAGTGGAAGTACTACTTTTACAATAAAAACAATAGGATAGAACTTGGCACAGAGATTGCCATTCAGTAGGCACCGGATTACTCAATCATAATACTGGAGACCTGCAATGTTCTGTATTCAATGCGAACAGACGATTCAAACCCCAACCGTCAAAGGCTGCTCATTTACTCAGGGAATGTGCGGCAAAACCTCTGAAGTTTCAGACCTGCAAGACGTGCTGGTGTATTCATTACAAGGGGTTTCTTACTGGGCGGATTTGGCACGCCAGTTTGATATTATCGACGACGAAATCAATCAATGGGCTCCCAAAGCGTTTTTCTCAACACTGACCAATGTCAACTTTGACCCGGAACGGGTTCTGGCGTTTACCCATCAGGCGTCCCACTATCACCAGCGCCTGAAAACACAGGTTGAAGCCGCTGCAACGCTGGCCAACCGGACTCTGGAACCTCAACCTGCCGTCGCCCACTTCGTGCTGCCAGAAGATGCCGACGCGATTCTGGCGTTCGCACCTGAGGTTGCGGTCAACCGTGGTAAAGAAACCTTGCATGAAGACGTCATTGGGCTGCGTCTGCTCTGTTTGTATGGCCTCAAAGGCGCGGCCGCATACATGGAACATGCCCGTGTGCTGGAGCAAACGGATAACGCGATTTACGCCGAATACCACGAGATCATGGGGTGGCTGGGACGCGATCCGGACGGGCTCAATGCCTTATTGGACTGCTCCATGCGTATTGGCCTGATGAACTACAAAGTGATGGAGATGCTTGATCGCGGTGAAACGTCTACCTTCGGTCACCCAGTGCCGACCCAGGTTAACGTCAAACCGATCAAAGGCAAATGCATCCTGGTCTCCGGGCACGATCTGCACGATCTGGAGAAAATTCTTCAGCAAACCGAAGGCACTGGCATTCAGGTTTACACCAATGGTGAAATGCTGCCCGCACACGGCTACCCGGAACTGAACAAATATCCTCACCTGGCCGGTAACTACGGCAGCGCATGGCAGAATCAACAGAAAGAATTCGCCAACTTTCCGGGGGCGATTGTAATGACATCCAACTGCCTGCTCAATCCCAACGTCGGCCAGTATGCTGACCGCCTCTTCACGCGCAGCATTGTCGGCTGGCCGGGCGTATCGCATGTCGATGGCGACGACTTCAGTGCCGTGATTGACTGTGCGTTGGCGCAGCCTGGTTTCCAACACAATGAAATCGAGCAGATGATCACCGTCGGTTTTGGCCGCAATGCATTGATGAACGCAGCGCCAGCGGTGATTGATGAAGTGAAAAGAGGCAATATTCGCCACTTTTTCCTGGTCGGTGGGTGTGACGGAGACAAAGCAGAGCGTAGCTACTATACCGATTTTACCGCCCAGGCGCCGGACGATACCGTGATTCTGACCCTGGCATGCGGTAAGTTCCGTTTCAACAAAAATCAGTTCGGCGACATCAATGGCATTCCCCGCCTGCTGGATGTTGGCCAGTGCAACGACGCCTATTCCGCCATCCAGCTCGCACTGGCACTGGCCAAGGAATTTGACTGCGGTATCAATGAGCTGCCACTGACACTGGTACTGTCCTGGTTTGAACAAAAAGCCATTGTGATCCTGTTGACTCTGTTTGCTCTGGGCGTCAAAGGCATTTACACCGGCCCAACCGCACCCGCGTTCCTGACCGACAATCTATTGGCCATCATTCAGGAAAAATTTGATATGCGCGCCATCTCAAGCGTCGACGCCGACATGAGTGCCATTCTGGCGGCCTAAATTTCACAGCCCTCCATGGCGGAGGGCTTCGTATTATCTCTTCAGGATCAGATATGTTTAGCGAATGGGAACACAATCAACCCGTCGAAATGACATGCATCGAAAAATGGGCCGAAACCGGGGATTGCGTCAGCATTAAGCTGGCGCATGCCTCACTTGCCCGTTTTAGTTTTAAGCCCGGTCAGTTTGTCACATTGGGAGTGTCTATCGATGGTCAGAGCGAATTCCGGGCGTATTCCATCAGTTCACAACCCGATGAGGCGTACATTCAACTGACCGTCAAACGGGTGTCAAACGGTAAAGTCTCAACATTTATCGTTGACCAGCTGGAAGTCGGACACAGCGTCCAAGTGATGAAACCAAGTGGCGCGTTTAACTGCCTCGACCTTGCCCCCTGGCCATCGGAAGACGGTATCGCCAAAGTACTGCTGATCAGCGCAGGTTGTGGCATTACGCCTGTCTATACCATGGCCCAGTATTGGATAAACCAATCTCATCCGGTGGATATTGAGTTTCTGCACGTTGCGAAAAGCGCAGCGCACGCGATCTATTTTGATCAACTGGCCACGCTGGATGAGCAATATGCTCAGTTCCATCTCAGGCTGCTGCTCAAAGATGCCACTGGTACGCCCTACCCACAAGGACGCCTCACCTCTGATTGGCTGATGCAACGGGTTCCGGATCTGCAAGACAGACAAGTTTATCTGTGCGGGCCGGAACACTTCATGTGCGATGTAAAACAGTGGTTAGAACAGGCGCAATTCGATATGGCCGCCTTTCATCAGGAGAGTTTTACCCCCGCAGCAACACCCGAAGCCATATCCGAAACCGTGCACACCGAGGTGGAGATTGAGGTTCCCGCGTTTGCCAGGAGATTGACGGCTCAACATGGCACTGTTCTGGCCGACGTCCTCGAACAAGCCGGTTTACCTGTGATTGTGGCCTGTCGCAGCGGAATCTGTGGCTCGTGCAAATGCAAAGTCACGCGTGGCAGCGTCAATACCTTCAGTCATGAAGCGCTGACTGAACAGGAGGTGGCACAAGGATACATTCTGGCTTGCTCGTCGACACTAAGCGAAAACATCGGCGTTGACATCGGATAAAAAAATCCCCTCAACTTTGGAGGGGGTACTCATTACTGACGACGGAACATCATCACTTTCAAACTGGCTTCATGATCAACATCAGCAAACTCCGGCGGATTGTCAAGGCGTTCGACAAATTGCAGCTCCGGCGCTTCCTGTGCCATAGCATCAATCAAAAACTGGCTGGAAACCGCAGGTGAGTTGACACAGGCCATCACCTCACCGCTGGCGGTCAGCATATCGGGCAGACGGCGAAGGATCTTGGCGTAATCCTTAGTGAGTGCAAAGCTGCCCTTTTGAAATGACGGTGGATCGATAATGATCAAATCATACGGACCGGACTTCTTAATTTTTCCCCAGGACTTAAAAATGTCATGGCCGAGAAAGCTCACTGCATTGAGATTGTGGTCGTTCAGTTTATGGTTGTCCCGACCTTTACTCAAAGACGCTCGCGCCATATCAACATTGACCACTTTGTCTGCTCCTCCTGCCATCGCGGCAACGGAAAAGCCACAAGTGTAGGCAAACAAGTTGAGGACACTTTTGTGTCTTGCATGTTGTCTGACCCAATCGCGGCCAAATCGCATGTCGAGAAACAAACCGAAGTTCTGGTTGCGACCGATATCCAACTGATACTTCAGCCCGCTCTCTGCTACTATCGGGCGCTCCGTCAGTTCACCCGCGAGAATTTGTGTCGGTGCGCCGTTTTCATAGCGGTGCTGCACCGCTATGCAGCGACCCTGTTTCTGTTGCCAAAGTTCACTGTGCGCTAACGCCGTCAGGCCTTGTTCAAGTTGACGAAGAAATGCGTCGTCAACGCCTTTGAACAGGTTGACGATCAATTGCCCCTGAAGCCAGTCACAAGTCAGTTGCTCCAATCCGGGCCAACGTTGGCCACGACCATGGAACAACCGACGAATTTCATCCGGTGCCTGACGTAACTGCTCCGTCAAATGGTCAAAAAAAACCGGTAACGCCGCAGTTTGCATTGTGTTATTTATTTCTTGATGGTCGGCCATTGCAATTCCCAAGGTGTGAGCCAAAGTTCGATCGTGTCTGTGACTGGATGATGGCGCCATTTATCGCCCAATTGCGCATGTTGGCGGGGATCACAAACCAGCTCGTATCTCTGCTGCTGATATTCAAAACGCAGCGAAAAAGCATGCAGGTAGCCGCGATCGGCATGAGAGGCTGGGTTGTAAATAGCGTCGCCGACAATCGGTGACCCCAGCGACTTGAGCGCCACACGGATCTGATGCGTTTTTCCGGTATGCGGCTTGCATAAAAACAACCGTTCTCCCGCCTCAGCAGCGGCAGAGAAAAACTGGGTAATGGCAGGATTGTGCTGCGAGTTCAACAGTTTCCACGACGCCCGACGCGAGCGTTCCATGTCCCCTTTGACTAATCCCTGTTTCTTCTTTGGTTTTTTAGCCCCAATCGCCAGATAAAACTTTTCTACCTGACGCTGCGCAAATGCCGCAGACAGAGCACTGGCAGCCTGGGCATGACGTCCAAGCAACAGCAAACCAGAGGTCATCTTGTCCAGGCGATGAATCAGATACAGTTGTTCGTCTCCGGTAGCTCGGGCGACTTCCTGCAACAACATGGTGTCGCCATCGTCTTTGTGAACCGATACACCCGGATGTTTGTTGATGACCAGAAAATCATCGTGTGTATAAAGAATATCGAACATAGGCCCTCTTCATTTCAGGCGACGAAGTATAACCAACCGAAACGAAAAAAGCTGCCCGCAGGCAGCTTTTGATGATGTGTTTTCAATCAAACAATCGAGAAGATGAAGACAGACAGAATCGCCACCGGACAGACAAAGCGTACGTACCAAGGCCAAATCTTCCAGAACAGCCCCGTGGCTATCTCAGGGTTCCCTTCTTTCAGCTCATTGAGCAGGTTATTGCGATTCCAAATCCAGCCAACCACAATGGCCCAGATTACGCCCAGTAGTGGCTGCATGTACACTGTCGAAACATCAGCGACGATGCCAAACAATGCACCGAAATTGAGCGATATAATAATACTCAGAACCAGAATAGCGCCACCGATTAGCCAGGTCGCTGTCGTACGTTCCATGTTCAGTTCGTCCTGAGCGCAGGAAACTGGCACTTCAAGTAGCGAGATGGATGACGTCAGCGCGGCGATCACCATCAATACAAAGAAACCGATCCCAACGACAACACCCACACCACCCATGGTATCGAACATAGAAGGCAATACAGCAAACACCAGATCGCCAGAGCTGAGGAGCTCACCGGCCTCATTGAAGATTTCCACACCATTGTGCTTGGCCACGTACATCGCAGGCAAGATCAGTAAGCCCGCCGCAAACGCTACCCCGGTATCAATCGCTGCAACCTGACCCGCAGTTTTGGGGATGTTGACGTCTTTAGTCAGATACGAACCGTAGACCATCATAGAGCCGACGCCCAAAGACAGGGAGAAGAACGCCTGCCCCATAGCATCCACAACCAGGCCTGGGTGTACGTGAGACAGATCCGGGACCAAGTACATCTTCAGACCTTCCATCGCGCCATCTTGCGTAAAGATATAGATGATCATGACAGCAAACAGTACAAATAGCGCTGGCATCAGACGGGTTGACCACTTTTCGATACCGTCGGCCACGCCTTTTTGTACCACCAGAATGGTCAGAACCGAGAACAGGACCGCTAATATCACGTTGCGTGGTCCACCGAAATTCACCAACCAGTCGGCTGCCGTTTGTAACCCGATGACATCCAGTGCTGGTGCGGCCGCAAAACCCATCAACCAACCTGCCAAGATGGAATAGAAACTGAGAATCATTGAAGCCGCAATCATTGCAATCAAACCAAAGAAACCGGCGGCTGCACGGTTTTTAGTCCAAATCGACTTTAGTGACGCTATCGGGTTAGCCTGTCCGTGGCGACCGATCGTCAGCTCTGCGACCAGCATTGGAAAGGCGAGCAGAAACACCATCGCCAGATAGATGACAAGAAACGCCGCACCACCATTACTGGCAGCTTTAGTTGGAAAGCCCCATACGTTCCCCAAGCCGACGGCAGAACCTGCTGCCGCCATAATAAAGCCAATTCTCGACGAGAAGTGACCACGATTACTGTTTGCCATAGTTGTTACCACTGTTGTGTTTGCATTGACGGCGCCGAATAATGTTATGTGTAAAATTTTATATACACTTTATAAAAAGTTGAGTGGCGCTCATGTGGTGGCAAGTAAATCAGTTTGGGCTTAAAATTGAAAGCCCGCACAGCCTAATTTTCCAACACACATCAATTTTACAAGTTTAAATGCTGAACTTTTAATCAATTGTTAAATATTCCACTAGTTTTTACAAGCTTGTAACATACAAAATCTTTTGCATATTCTTACTATTCTTAACAGTGGTGGTTAAGGTAGTGATTCCTTTCCCCCGAGTTTCGATTTACTATTCAACCAGTTGTTGATTGGAGTTCCAGAGAGCGGAATGGACAAGTTTTACCATTTTCTAACCCTTGCAAGTATTGGTCTGTATTGGCTTTTGGTGGCCGGCGTGACCTTACGCGTAGTGTTTAAACGGCGTGCAGTGAGTGTGTCGCTTGCCTGGCTGATGATCATCTACATCGTGCCAGTAGTTGGGGTCGCTTGTTACTTCTTGTTTGGCGAACTGAATCTGGGGCGCAAACGTGCCGATCGAGCCAAAGAGATGTTTACGCCGTTTGCCAATTGGTTTTCGCAGCTCAACGAATGCCACGCCCACACCCCAGAACGAATGGGTCGGCACATCTACCGTATTGACGAACTGTGTAACAATCGTCTCGGCTTACCCGCATTGAGCGGTAATACGCTGTCACTGCAAAGCTCCCCTCATGACATTCTGCACTCCATCATTGAAGATATTGAGCAGGCACAATCCAGCATCCGGATGGTGTTTTACATCTGGCATCCTGGAGGTCTGGCCGACTCGGTAGCCTCTGCCCTGATCCGCGCAGCAAAGCGGGGAGTGGACGTTAAGCTGCTGCTGGACTCTGCTGGTAGCCCTCGCTTCTTCCGTAGCTCCTGGCTGAAAATGATGAAAAATGCCGGTATCGAGGTCATTCAGGCACTGGAAGTCAGCCCATGGCGTATCTTCCTGCGTCGACTCGACTTGCGTCAGCATCGCAAAATCATCGTGATTGACGACAACATCGCCTACACTGGTTCGATGAATATGGTCGATCCGGCCTACTTCAAACAAAATGCCGGCGTCGGTCAATGGATCGATATCATGGTACGAGTGACCGGCCCAACAGTGAACGTTCTGTCCGCTATTCACTGCTGGGACTGGGAAGTGGAAACCGGAGCACGCATGCTGCCTGCAAACCCAGAGTGCAAACTGGATCCAAACCAGCCCCATCATCCGGTGCAAGTGGTTCCATCCGGACCGGGGATGCCGGATTATCTGATTTCGCAAGTGCTGACATTGGCTATCAATCAGGCCAATGAATCGGTACGGATCACAACGCCTTACTTCGTGCCGAGTGCCGATTTGCTCGAGACGCTGAAAATGACAGCGCAACGCGGCATTAATGTGGCGTTGATTATTCCACACAAAAACGATTCGATGATGGTGCAGTGGGCATCGCGGGCTTTTTACACCGAGCTGCTTGAGGCCGGGGTGAAAATCTACGAGTTTTACGGCGGCTTGCTGCACACAAAATCTGTGGTGATCGATAAACAGTTCTGTCTCGTCGGCACGGTCAACATCGACATGCGCAGTTTGTGGCTCAATTTCGAAGTCACATTGGCAATCGATGACGAAGCGTTTACCAAAGAGATGCACTGGTTGCAGGAGAGCTACATCGAACAGTCACACTTTGTCGAACTGAAAAAATGGGAGCAACGCGGCATGTACTATCGTTTTCTGGAGCGTTTGTTCTACCTGTTCAACCCATTGCTGTGATTCTGCTGTCCGTATCACTGGACACAATGCCGTGATGCGGACACTAACCCCATCCATAACCTGCCGGCATAACATGTAGGGATAAATTCCTTCGCTATACTTGCCAATCAGGTCAACAACATGGTTTAAATAGAGAAATCATTCGTAATGACAAGGATTTCTCATGTCGGAAGGCAAAAAAACCAAATACATCAACGCGGGTCGCGATCCGAAATGGACCAACGGGGTGGTCAACCCACCCGTGCAGCGTGCTTCCACCGTGGTGTTTCATACCGTGGCAGAAAAAAACCATGCGGCCATCAACCGCACCAATAAAACCCTGTTCTACGGTCGACGCGGTACCCACACCCACTTTGCCTTTCAAGATGCGATGGTCGAGATTGAGGGCGGTGCAGGCTGTGCGCTGTACCCGTGCGGCACTGCGGCGATTTCCAATACGATTTTATCCTTTGTAGAAAGTGGCGATCACATTCTGATGGTCGATACCTGCTACGAACCAACTCGTGATTTCTGCGATAAAATCATGAAGAAGATGGGCGTAGAAACCACCTATTATGATCCCACCATCGGTGAAGGCATCCGTACGTTGATTCAGCCCAATACCAAGATCCTGTTTACGGAATCGCCAGGTTCTATCACGATGGAGGTGCAGGATATTCCAACACTGGCTCGCATCGCCCATGAACATGATATCATCGTGATGCTCGATAACACCTGGGCTGCCGGGGTAAACTTTTCACCGTTTGAACACGGTGTCGACATTTCGATCCAAGCAGCGACCAAGTACATTGTCGGTCACTCGGATGTGATGTTAGGAACTGCGGTCGCTTCAGAAAAATACTGGGATCAATTGCGAGAGCAAAGTTATCTGATGGGACAATGCGTATCGCCGGACGACGCCTACCTTGGCTTGCGCGGTATCCGCACACTGGATGTCCGCCTACGTCAGCACGCAGAGAATAGCCTGAAAGTCGCGCAATGGCTGCAGACCCGTCCAGAAGTGGATCATGTACGCCACCCTGCGCTGGAAAGCTGCCCGGGTCACGAGTTCTTCAAACGCGATTTCACCGGGGGCAACGGCCTGTTCTCGTTTGTACTCAAGACCAGCTATCCGCGCGCAACCACCGCTCTGCTTGACGGTATGCAGCACTTCAGCATGGGTTACTCCTGGGGTGGCTATGAGAGCCTGATACTGGCCAACGAACCACGCAGCTTCAACAGCCTGCGCACTGTGGCCAATCCAAACTTTGAAGGTACGCTCATCCGGCTTCACATCGGCCTGGAAGATGCCGATGACCTGATTGCCGATCTGGCTGCCGGCCTGGAGCGCTACAACGTGGTGATGCAAGAGCACGCGTCGGTGAGCTAATTCAAGCGTAATAATAAAAAAGTCCGCCTCAATAATCCGGGCGGACTGTTTACTGTCAGCGCTTTGCATTCTCAAAGGCAAGACTGTCGCTGCGGACAGTTCACCAAGTGATCATTGACCATCCCGGTTGCCTGCATAAAGGCGTAGCAGATGGTTTCTCCGACAAATTTGAAACCTCTCTTCTTCAGAAACTTACTCATCGCTTTCGATTGCTCTGTTGAAGCCGGAACCTCACTCATCTCCGTCCAGTGGTTGATTTGCGGAACGCCATCCACAAACTGCCACAACGCATTCGACAGCGAGCCATACTCTTTCTGCAGCTCAAGAGCAGCCCGGGCATTGTTGAATACTGAGGCAATCTTGCCTTTGTGCCGCACCACATCATAATCAGCGATGATTTGCTCAATTCGCTCTTCACCGTATCCGGCCAGTGTATCGATGTTAAAACCCTCGAATGCCTGACGGTAGCCCTCGCGCTTTTTGAGGATAGTGATCCAGCTCAGGCCAGCCTGAGCACCTTCCAGGGTCAGAAATTCAAACAGTACCGTGTCGTCATAGACAGGTACGCCCCACTCCTCATCGTGGTAAACCTTCTCCAGTTCATGATTCAGCGCCCAGGCGCAAGTGTGTTGCAATGTCATAACTTTCCTTATCAAAAACGCCTCTGCGAAGAGAGGCGCTGGCTTTTCCTCATTGGCAGGGATCAGTGCGGCACCTCGACCTTATGGAACAGACGGTACAGCACAGGCACGACAATCAGTGTCAGGACAGTCGCAAACCCCAGACCAAACATAATCGTTACCGCCATCGGTTTGAAGAAGATATCCGGCAACAAGGGAATCATCCCCAAGATGGTGGTAATTGCCGCCATACACACCGGACGGACCCGGCTCAGCGCAGCGTCCACCACCGCAATGTACGGATCTTTACCGGACTTCATTTCGATTTCAATCTGATCAAGCAACACAATACCATTTTTCAGCAACATGCCCGATAAGCTCAGGAACCCAAGTAGTGCCATAAAGCCGAATGGTGTATCCAGCACTAGCAGGCCAGTCGTCACCCCGATGATGGCCAATGGTACAGTCAACCAGACAATCAAAGGCTCTTTGACAGAATTGAACAGGAACACTGTAATCAAAAACATAAACAGGTAGCCGAGTGGCATGGTAGTAAACAACGACGCTTTCGCATCTCCGGAAGATTCGTATTCCCCACCCCACTCCAGTGAATAACCTGATGGCATCTCAATGGCTTCTATTTGTGGCTGGAGACGAGCTTGCAGTGTCGCGGCCGTCTCTTCACCCAAGATATCCGGGTCAGCCATTACCGTCAGCATACGCTTACGATTTTTACGCATGATGATGGGATCTTCCCAGCGCATGTCGTAACCGAGCGTCACTTGCTGCAACGGAATAAACTCAGTCAGCGCCGGGCTCCAAATCTTCATTCCTTCGATGTTGCGAATGTCCACCCGCTCATCGTCCGGTAAGCGCGCTACGATCGGCATCAATGTAGTCCCATCACGGTAGATACCCACGTTTAGACCGGAAAATGACATCGACAGAAAATCATCCACGTCCGATTTAGTGATACCGTAACGGCGGGCCTGGCTTTCATTGAACTGCGGCTCCAACACTTTGGTCCGCTCTCGCCAGTCATGGCGAATATTGGTCGCAGCCGGATCGGCGTACAAGATATCACTGACCTGCTTCGCCAGACCGCGCAACACGTCCGGATCTGAGCCGATAAGACGCGCTTCAATTTTTGCACCGCCTCCAGGGCCCAGTTCAATCTGTTTGAGTTTGAAATTGATTTGCGGATAGTGGGCTGCCACATGCTCACGGAACTTCGCCATCAAAGGTTTGAGTGCTTCGTATGAGGTCACCCGGGTCGTAATTTCACCGTAGGCGGCGTAGCTCTTTTCTGGTGAATAGGTCAGCATGAAACGCTGCAGCCCTCTGCCCGCAGTCGAAGTAATATGTTCAACGCTGTCCTGTCTTGCCAACCAACTTTCCAGCTCTGTCAGCGCCTCATTGGTCGCGCGAATATCCGTACCTTCCGGTAACCAGATATCGGTTTGAAACATCGGCGTGGTGGAAGAAGGGAAAAACGCCTGTTTGACCAAAGTGAAACCATACAGGCTTACGCCTAAACCGACGACCAGCACCACCATGGTCAGCCAGGCTCGCTTGAGACAAAACTCAAGAAAACCTTTGTAAAGAACAAAGATCATTCCGTTGTACGGATCCTGATCAGCGCCACCTTTCGGTGTTTTTTGTTGCTTAAAGAAAATGTCAGCAAAAAATGGCGTGAGAGATATGGCCGTAAACCAGCTTAACATCAGCGAAATCAACAGTACGGTAAATAACGTTCTACAGTATTCGCCAGTTGAGTCCTCCGACAAACCAATTGGAGCAAACGCCGTTACCGCAATCACGGTCGCCCCCAGCAACGGCCATTTTGTCTGAGTCACGATATCCGTCGCGGCTTGCATGCGGGTGCGACCTTTTTGCGTCCCAATCAGTATCCCTTCAACCACCACGATGGCATTGTCCACCAGCATACCCAATGCAATCACCAACGCGCCGAGCGAGATCCGCTGTAGATCGATTTTAAAATATTGCATGAAAATGAAAGTGCCAAACACCGTCAGCAGCAAAATCAGTCCGATCAGCAGACCCGAGCGCAATCCCATGAAAAACAGCAGTACAATGATCACAATTGCCACCGCCTGCCCCAGGCTGATCACAAAGCCACTGACTGATTTATCCACCTCTTTCGGCTGACTGTAAATCTCTGCAATGTCGATACCAACAGGTTGCTGATATTTCAGCTCTGACAGCCGGCGATCAAACCGTTGCCCGACTTCCACCACATTGACACCCTGTGCAAAAGACACACCCACATTAAGCGCCAACTTGCCGTTAAAATTGATGATATTGCTGGGAACATCAACATAACCACGTTTGATATCCGCCACATCACGCAAATAAATTAGCCCCTGCGCGCCACTTTCTGTGATGATAAGGTCGCCGAGTTGATCCACATTCTGAAACTCACCAGTCGGCTGAATACGGATATATTCACTCCCGATGCGCACTGCCCCTGCATCCGACACCACATTTTGAGTCGACAGCAGATTAAACACGGTATTCGGCGCGAGCCCGAGAGAACTCAAACGCTTCATCGAGATCTCAATAAACACCTGTTCTTGCTGCTGACCCGATACCGACACTTTGCTGACACCGTTGATCAACTCCAGCTCCCGGCGCAGGTAATCGACGTAGTCGAGCAGTTCCTTATATGAGTAGCCATCCCCGGTGACCGCCAGCAAGATCCCATACACATCGCCAAAATCATCGATCACCTGAGGTTCATTGACACCAGGCGGCAGCGAGCCTTTCAGGTCATTCACTTTTCGCCGCAGTTCATCCCAAATTTGGGGTAAGTCATTCGGGCCATAGTTGTTTTTCATGGTCACCGTAATTTGCGACAGTCCGCGACTGGAAATCGAATTGACTTCATCCACATACATTAGCTGTTGGATGGCTTTTTCAAGCGGATAGGTAACCTCTTCTTCCACCTGTTGCGGGGTCGCGCCCGGATAAGACGTCACCACTAAGGCATCTTTGATAGTAAAAGCGGGATCTTCAAGACGTCCGAGGTTGAAAAAGGCGGCCACACCACCAATCAGAAAGATCAGCGATATCATCCAACTGATGACACGGTTGCGGATAAAATACGCAGCAATGCCCGTAATATCCTCGTCCTTTTGAGGCGGTTCTTGTTTTTGTTCGCTCATTGGCTAGCCTCCTGCGGCACCACTTCCACTTTCATGCCTTCCCTTAACCGACTGATCCCAGCGACGACAACACTCTGTTGATTCGTCAGACCGCTGAGGATCTGTAAGGTAGTTTGCGACGCTGAGCCTACCGTTACCGCTTGCTTAGATACGGTTTGGTCATCGTTCAGCACCCAGACAAATTTGTTGTCGCGCGACAACTCATCGCCGTCGGCGTTAAATACCGCTTCCACTGGCACCCGCACCCCTACATTCAGATTGAGTCCGATATTCTCTCCTGCCGTTGTCACATCAACCGCCATCCCGTCCAACACATATTCTTCTTTGGGCATTGGCATCGACAGGGTGGCGGTAAAGGTCCCCGTTGACGGGTCCGGCTCGGTGGTAAATTCTTTCACCCGCGCGGTATATTGATTACCACTTGGCAGGCGCACGACGGCGCGCACGCTGTCAAGGTGGTCTGGTCCGGGCTGGTTGATGTATAAACGGTCAGGAAGCTGAATCAGCACTTCAACATTATCAAGACTGTGGATATTAACCACTTGCTGGCCCACCTGAATGTTTTCAAACTGGTCCACATTGACCCGCGAAATGATGCCGTCCATCGGCGCCATAAGCTGGGTAAATGACAGTCTGAGCTTGGCCAACTGCAGTTCGGCAGAGGCAATCTGGCGTTCGGCTGCAATTTCATCAAACTGAGATTTGGCCAACAGGCCTTTTTTGACCAGCGGCGCAGAGCGCTGATACTGACTGTTCACAACAGAATAACGCGCCGACGCATTGTCCACATCAAGCTGATAATCGGTCGGATCGAGTTCTGCCAGCACATCGCCCTGTTGGACCCTGTCCCCTTCTTTCACAGCGAGTTTGCTGACCTCACCCGCGACACGAAAACTGAGACGAGAACGTTCTGCGGCATTTGCCACCGCAGGAAAGTACAGCCGGTCCGGCGCATGTTTGCGATCCAGACTGACGGCTTTCACTTTGGGTACCACGGAAACCGCAGGCTCACTGTGTTTGCTGCAACCACCAAGTACGATGGTCGTCGAGAGCAGGCTAAATACCAGGTATCGATTCATCGTTATAGTCCCCGCTCTTTGATCCATTCACGCACTTTAATGCCCGGCTGAATACCACTGACACCCGACACGATGATCTGGTCGCCATCGTTAAGCCCGGACATGATCTGACGCTGGTCGTTGATCGTAATCGCCACTTGCTCCACGATGCCCTGAGTATTGACCCGCCAGACATAGGTCTGATCGTCTTGTTGAAACAGCGCCGCTGCGGGCACTGGGATCGCACCCGACGAGTCTGCAGATACCAGAACGTTTCCCGACATGCCTGGCAAAATACCGACATCTTCAGGGCGCTCCATCACCATGGTCACTTTGTAACTGGCTGTTTTGGGATCGGCCTCAGTGTCGATTTCCTGATACGTCAATTTGAACGACCGCTCTGGAAATGCATCGAAGGTCACTTGCGCATCGGGTTGCGCCGCCGAGTACCGATTCAGAAGATAATCCGGGATCTGGAAAATCACTTTCAGTAAGCGATGCGACTGAATGTTCATGACTCCTTGCTTGGCGGCGACAAACTCATAGTTCTCCGCGGGCAGAATGGAGATGGTGCCATCATAAGGCGCGACTAGTTGGGTATAGCGGAGATTGGCTTTGGCCTGAGAGAGCGTTGCCTGAGCGGAATTGAGATTGGCTTGGGCTTGGTCGAAGTCCTGTTCAGAGACCACCTGATCTCTGCGCAACTTCTTAAAGCGATCGTACTGCACTTTAGCCAGTTGGAAGTTGGCCTGAGCCTTTTTCTCCAGTAACGCATATTCATCAGGATCCAGTTTGGCCAACACATCGCCTTTTGTGACTCGCTGACCAGCCGTGACATCGATCGACATCAGTTGTCCCGGGACACGAAAGGCCAGAACCGCTCGATCACCCGCTTCTGAGGTGGCAGGAAAAGTACGTTCAAACTTGGAATTACCAACAGAAACCGAGAATAATTTTGCCGGTCTGGAGTCGGGCTCTGGAACCGGAGGAAGTTCTTTCCCGCAGCCTCCCAGAGCAGAGGCTACGGCTATCAGGATCATTGCCTTACGCATGTCAGGACATCCATTCAAATTCAATAGCTAAAAGATAGATGAATGCCCAGCCAGTTTCCACACCAGCAGTATGGAGTTCTTTTGAAATGAACGGTTTGAGCGGGGAAAAACAACTCGGGTTTCATTTATGAACCGTATCTGAGTCTCAATCCCGTGCAATGACAACCCCAATCCGATATTGATGAGGCGTTCGCCTCATCACCTGACGTTACAATTTGCTGAATTCACGGTTCACTTTAAATGCATCAGAGGTAACGTATGCTTCCACATCTCTGATCCGGTTTTCGATGCGGTCAAAATCCGCTTCCAGTGTGTGCAGTAGCTGTTTCGGCGTCTGCCCCTGTTGCCAAGGCTTATTTTTCAACGAGTGTTGCTGCTGGGTTTTGATGCTTTCACCGTAACCGGCCGGCTGCTTTTCCAACATCAGAGTCAGCGCAATATAGGCCAGCAGCACCAGAAAGCTCCCGCCCAGCAACGCGGCCGAGATCACCAGAATACGCACCAGCCATACTTCGGCACCAATGTAATTGGCTAACCCGGCACACACCCCCGTGATCTTGCCGTTCACTGTGTCACGATACAGCTCTCGGTTACTCATAGCGTTTTCTCCAGTTTGGTGACTCTGCGTCCAGAATTCGCTCCAGGGTTTCGATACGTTGCTGCATCGATTCTGCCCGCTCAGACAGCGTATTCAGTGTCTGTTGTTCATCCTGAGATAAACCGCTGGCAACTTTGCGTTTACTGCGATAATGCAGAAACAGCCACAATGGGGCGACGAAAATCAAAAAGACAATCAATGGTCCTGCAATCAAAAATGATGACATTGGCAACTCCTAACTCAACCAGATTCTGTGACGCGCCGGAGACGATATCCGGCGCACTCTATGACTGTAATTATTCAGTATCTGACTTCTTACCTTCAACCTGAGCTTTCAATTTAGCCAGCTCTTTTTCAATTTCATCCTCAGCCTGCAACTCGGCAAATTCCTGCTCAAGTGATTTTGCCTGACCAGATTGTGCATACAGATCCGCTTCCGCTTCCAACTCATCCACTTTGCGTGAGTACTGCTCAAATTTTGCCATGGCCTCATCTGTGCGGCTGGCATGCAGATGCTTTTGTACATCACGGCGGTTATGCGCAGTCTGATTACGGATAGCAAGCGCTTGTTGCTTTGCCCGGGTCTCCGCGATCTTGGTTTCCAGCTTGCCAATTTCACCGGTCAGTTTATCGATGGTTTCGTCCACCAACGTCTGCTCGGTGTGCAAACCTTTGATCAGGTCCTGTAGCTTCTGCTTTTCAATCAGGGCTGCACGAGCCAGATCTTCACGCTGCTTGGTTAGAGCCAGCGTGGCTTTATTCTGCCATTCACCAATCTGCGCTTCCATTGCGTCTACTTTACGCGCCAGTTCTTTCTTATCAGCAATCGCTTTCGCGGAATTGGTGCGCACCTCCACCAAGGTGTCTTCCATTTCCTGGATGATCAGGCGGATCATTTTTTCTGGATCTTCCGCCTTGTCGAGCAACGCACTGATGTTTGAGTTCACAATATCTGCAAAACGAGAAAAGATACCCATGATGATTCTCCTGTCGATAGAGTTTATGAATAGACCATTCACGGCCATTTCCCCTTTACATATCAAGTCTCGTGCCAGCTTTTAAAGTTAAATATATTCAATAGGTTAACTTTAACACCTCCCAGCGCGACCGTTGTGCTAAGATGTGATTCACTAACAGTTGGTAAATTTAACCACTTCTCTGAGGTCCACGATGCAACAGAACCTAATTGGCGAGTCTCCACGCTTTCTGTCAGTGTTGGATAAAGTATCAAAGCTGGCGGCAATCGATCGACCAGTGCTCATTCTGGGCGAACGCGGTACCGGTAAAGAACTGATTGCCCAGCGTTTACACTATTTGTCTAAACGCTGGGATCAGCCGTTGGTGTCGCTTAACTGCGCCACATTAAGTGAAGGCCTGATTGACTCAGAGTTGTTTGGTCATGAAGCTGGCGCCTTCACTGGCTCCAAAGGCCGGCATCAGGGCCGCTTCGAGCGCGCGGAGAATGGCACTCTGTTCCTGGATGAACTCGCCACCGCCCCTCTGCTGGTTCAGGAAAAGCTGCTGCGGGTCATCGAATACGGCCAGTACGAACGCGTAGGTGGCAATCAGTTGCTCAGCGCCAATGTACGATTGATTTGCGCCACCAATGCCGACCTCCCAGTTCTGGCGAGTGCCGGGGAATTCCGCGCTGATTTATTAGACCGTCTGGCGTTCGATGTCATTCATTTGCCGCCACTGCGAGCGCGCCGTGAAGATATCCTGCTACTGGCCGAATACTACGCCATCAAAATGTGTCGCGAATTGGATCTGGCGCTGTTTGTCGGCTTCTCTACCCGAGCCATTGAGCAGTTGTTGGCTTATCAGTGGCCGGGCAATGTGCGTGAACTGAAGAATGTGGTCGAACGGGCGGTGTATCAGCATGGTATCAGTGACGCGCCAATCGACGAAATCGTACTGGATCCCTTTCAGGTCGAGTGGCAGGAAGAGGCAAAAACGGAACCCCCAGAGAAACCAAACGAGCAAGAGTTCAGCTTTCCGATGGACTACAAACAGTGGCAAGAACATCAGGATAAGTGGTTGTTAGGTCAGGTGATGGAAGCGGCTAAATTCAATCAACGCCGCGCAGCAGAACTGCTCGGGCTCAGCTATCATCAGTTCAGAGGCATGATGCGTAAATACGACATGACCGGGCAAAAATAGACAATTTTTTGAGGAATCCCCTTTCTACTCAATGTTTTTGTGCGTTTTAGTGATACATTGGCAAAAATCTGGGGCATAATATCAGGCTTTGTTCCGCCGTGAACCACTTTACTGTTCTTTCTATGAAAGCGATCATTCGACTGACACTTGGACTATGCAGCCTCGGCCTGCTGGCTGGCTGTGGCGACAAAATCGACCATAGCAAGGTACGCCAGACGGGCTTTGTTTATTGCGGTCAGGGTAGTCCGGACACATTCAACCCACAGCTGGTCGACAGCGGGATCACCTCTGAGACACTGAGCCCGCAGCTATTTGATACGCTGCTGGTTCTGGATCCTAAATCTCACCGACCCATCGCCAATCTGGCGAAAAGCTGGCGGGTCGATGCGTCCGGGACGCAATACACTTTCACCTTACGCCAGGACGTCTGGTTTCAGACCACCCCATGGTTTACGCCGACCCGCACGCTGAACGCAGACGATGTCGTGTTCAGCTTCCGCCGTATTATCGATTCGTCGCACCCCTTTCATTACGTAGGTAACGGCCAGTATCCCTGGTTTCACGGCATCGGCTTCTCCAACCTGATTCAGGAAGTCCGTGCGCTGTCTGACTCTGAAGTATTGTTCATCCTCTCCCGTCCGGATAACACCTTTTTGTCGAACATCGCCACCAGCCACGCTGTGATTCATTCGAAAGAGTATGGCGACGAGTTGGTGATCAACGACGAAAAGCCGTTAATGGACTCACAGCCGGTTGGCACCGGGCCATTTTATCTCGATGACTATCAGGTCAACGATCTGGTGCGTCTCAAGCGCAACCCAACCTACTGGAAAGGTCCGGCGAAAATGGAGCAAGTCGTCTTTGACATCTCCCACCGCGGCACTGGTACACTGGCGAAACTACTGCGCAAAGAGTGCGACGTACTCAATTCGCCAATTTCAAGCCAGTTGCCAGTCATCGAGCGCCAACCAGGGCTCGATTTGGTGGCCAAACCGTCAATGAACATCTCGTTTATCGCCGTGAATACATCGCATCCGGCACTCAATGATAAGCGGGTGCGAAAAGCACTTAACTTCGCCATTAACAGGCAGAACATTCTTGATTCTGTGTATTACGGCACTGGCCAGGTAGCGTACTCGGTATTGCCACCCGATTCCTGGGCTTATCAGAAAGACACCATTCAGGTTCGTTATGATCGTAATTATGCCATCGCTCTGCTGCGTGATGCCGGTTACAAAAATGGTCTGGAACTGAATATGCTGGTACCGCTTGAGCCACGCGCTTACAACCCAAGCCCCCGGAAAACAGCAGAGTTGATTCAGGCTAACCTGGCCGACATCGGTGTCAAAGTGAACCTGTTGACCGATGATCGCTTTAACCGTAAAGAAGCGGTGGAGCAAGAGCACGTTGATCTCTTCTTAACTGGTTGGAATGCCGCGACCGGCGATCCGGATAACTTCTTCCGGCCACTGCTGTCATGCGATTCCGAACGCGCCGGGCTTAACGTGTCATTATGGTGCAACAGCGATTTCGACTTCTTGCTCGATCTGGCACGGGAAGTTGATCGGCCTCGTTACCGCCTCAATCTGTACAAGCAGGCACAAAACATCCTCAATGAGGAGTTCCCGGTGATTCCTTTGTCACACGGGATGCAATTTCAAGCTAAGGACAAATCACTGGTGGGCTTTAAAATCAGTCCGTTTAACTCTCAGCCTTTCGATCTGGTAGAGAGGGCTAAATAGTATGTTTGTGTATACAATTCGTCGCTTCAACCTGTTTATCATCACGCTGTTGATTCTGACCATTGTCGGCTACAGCCTGTTGCGCCTCGATCCCGAGTCTCCCTGGGCGCTGCAGGATTTCTGGCAAGGCTGGGTGTCCTACCTGCGCGAGTTGATCCAATTGAATTTCGGTGTAAACAAAGCTGGCACGCCTGTGATTGAAGAACTGAAAATCGTCTTCCCTGCGACGCTGGAGCTGTGTTTTATCGCTTTCATTGTCTCGCTGCTGATTGGCATCCCACTGGGCACCATTGCCGGCATGAAACCGGGAAAATGGCTGGATACGGTGATCTCGTTTGTCTCCATGTCCGGTTACTCAGCGCCGGTCTTTTGGGTGGCGCTGCTGCTCATCATGGTGTTCTCTCTCCACTTTCAGATCCTGCCCGTATCCGGTCGTTATGACTTACTGTATGAAGTCGAACATGTCACGGGGTTTGCTCTGATTGATACCATGCTGGCCAAAGATATCTACCGCGCACATGCACTGCAAAGTGTCATTGAACACATGATCTTACCGTGTCTGGTTCTGGCGCTGGCACCAACAACCCAGGTTATTCGCCTGATGCGTACATCGGTGGCGGAAGTCATCACACAAAACTACATTCGGGTCGCTCGCATCCGCGGTCTGTCCAACTATGAGATTGTGACCCAACACGTGCTGCGCAACGCCATTCCACCGATCATCCCGAAGATTGGGGTTCAGCTCTCAAGCATGCTGACGCTGGCAATCATCACGGAATCGATTTTCAACTGGCCGGGCATCGGCCGCTGGCTGCTGGACGCTCTGGCTAATCAGGATTACGTCGCCATTCAGGCAGGTGTGATCGTGGTTGCGACCTTAGTTCTGACCGCCAACATTCTGTCTGATTTGATCGGCGCGATGGTCAATCCGCTGGTAAGGAAAGAGTGGTATGCTAACAAATAACATTTATCAGGAAGAACGCATCCCGACTCAGTTTGAGCGCTTCTGGCGCAGCTATCGGGCCAATAGCCTGGCGATGTTCGGCCTTTGGTGCCTTGTCTTGCTGCTGCTCATCACTCTATTCTCTCCCTGGCTGACACCGCATGATCCACAGGCTCAGACTGGCGAGCTATTGGTCCCGCCCTCCTGGAACCCGGCGGGCACCGTTGATTATTTCTTCGGCACCGACGATCTTGGCCGCGATATTCTGTCACGCCTGATCAGCGGCTCACAACTGACCTTTGGCGCCGCAATTCTGATCACGGCTATCGCGACCGTAGTTGGCTGTGCGATCGGTATTCTGGCCGGCATGACCAGAGGGCTGTTGTCCAGTACGCTCAATCACCTGCTGGATACCGTGATGTCTATCCCGTCACTGCTCTTAGCGGTTATTTTTGTAGCTCTGCTTGGTTTCGGGGAATTCAATGTCCTGTTGGCGATTTGCTTGGCTCTGATCCCCCGATTCATCCGTTCGGTCTACATAGCGGTGCATAATGAAGTCGAAAAAGACTACATCATGGCGGCACGATTAGATGGCGCCAACGATTTTTATTTGCTATGGAACTCTATTCTGCCGAACATACTGATTGTGATCGCGCATGAGATTACTTTTGCTCTGTCTCTGGCTATTCTTGATATAACGGCACTGGGTTTTCTCGGTCTTGGTGCACAGGCACCAAGTACCGAATGGGGCGCCATCATCGGTGACTCTGTGGAGCTGATTTATCTGGCTCCATGGACGGTGACACTGCCCGGCCTGGCGATTATGTTCACTGTTATTGTTGTCAACCTGGTCGGCGAAGGCGCCCGCCAAGCGTTGAATGCGGGGACGGAATAATGCCACTTTTAGATATTCGACACCTGACCATTGAAATCGATACCCCACAGGGCATGGTCAAAGCAGTCGACCGTATGAGTATCACCATGAGTGAAGGTGAGATCCGCGGCTTAGTGGGCGAATCTGGCTCAGGGAAAAGTCTGGTAGCAAAAGCCATCGTAGGTGTCTGTAAAGACAACTGGAAAATTACCGCTGACCGAATGCGGCTCGGTAACATCGATCTGTTGCAACTGACGCCCCGAGAGCGACGCCGGGTAATCTCACGTGACATCGCGATGATATTTCAGGAGCCCTCCACCTGTCTTGATCCTTCTGAAGAAGTCGGCAAGCAATTGATCGAATCCATTCCATGGCGTGCTTTTGAAGGCAAATGGTGGCAACGGTTCGGCTGGCGAAAAAAACAGGCCATTGCCCTATTACACAAGGTCGGCATCAAAGACCACTCACGGATCATGAACAGCTACCCGTATGAACTGACCGATGGTGAGTGTCAGAAAATCATGATAGCAATGGCGATTGCCACCAAGCCTAAGCTGCTGATAGCCGATGAGCCGACTAACGACTTGGACCCGATTACCCAATCGCAGATCCTGCGTCTGCTCAGCCGGATGAACCAAATCAACAACACGGCGATCATGCTGATCGGCCATGACCTGACGACCATTACCCAGTGGGCTAACCGCATTACCGTGATGTATTGTGGTCAGTCGGTTGAGTCCGCTGACACCGCCAAAATTCTCTCTGCGCCAAAGCACCCGTACACCGCTGCGCTGCTGAAAGCGATGCCCGATTTCAGTGACTGGATTCCGCACAAAGAGAAGCTGCAGTCACTGCCAGGTTCGATTCCTCCGCTCCAGCACCTGCCGATTGGTTGCCGCCTAGGGCCTCGCTGCCCATACGCACAACGCCAATGTGTAGAAAGCCCGCATACGCGCCGGGTAAAAAACCATAAGTTTGCCTGTCACTTCCCGTTGAATATGGAGAAATCGAAATGAGTGCGCTGCTAGAAGTCAACGGTCTGACGAAAGACTTTGTGACCCGCAGCGGATTGTTCCGCAAAAAAGTGCATCACGCGGTAAAGCCGGTCAGCTTTACGCTTGAAGCAGGTCAAACGCTTGGTTTTATCGGCCAGAATGGCTCAGGCAAGTCAACGTTGGCACGTATGCTGGCCGGGGTTATTGAGCCATCTTCAGGCGACATTTTCGTTAATGGGGACAAGCTGGAACATAAGGATTATTCCACACGCTGTAAGCTAATTCGGATGATTTTTCAGGATCCCAATACCTCATTGAATCCGCGTATTCAGATTGGCCGGATTCTCGAAGGTCCGCTGAAACGAAACACCAACATGCCGCCAGAAGCGCGCATAAAAAGGGTCAAAGACACTCTGCGGCGGGTGGGCTTATTACCAGAGCATGCCTACTTTTATCCGCAAATGTTGGCGGCCGGTCAGAAACAACGGGTATGTCTGGCTCGGGCACTGATTCTGCAACCCTCAATTATCGTGGCCGATGAAGCGCTCAACGGCCTGGATATGGCGATGCGCTCGCAGATCATCAACTTGTTTCTCGAGTTGCAGGAAGAGATGGGGGTATCGTTCATTTACGTATCCCAGCACATTGGGATCATCAAACACATCACCGATAAGATCATGGTTATGCATGAAGGGGAAGTGGTTGAATTCGGCGAGACACTCGATATTCTCTCGAACCCGCAGCACATCATTACCCAGCGCATGGTCGAGAGCCACTTTAACAAAGCGCCCTGTTTTAAGTAATCGCAGCGCATCCGCCCGGCATAATAAAGGCTCCATCAGGAGCCTCTACTACATTGACAGATTACGCCAGTTCAGCTTGTAGCCATGGCCAACCCTGCTTCTTACGACTCAGGGTATTCTCCATCATCAACTGGCCATTCTGTTCATGTTTTTCCAGTTTAGACGCCCACTCACCCTTGTAGATCAAGCGAGTTTGAGCTGTCGTGATGTCTGTCAACATCACCGCCGCAAACGCCAGTTGATCTTCCTCGCAGCGACGTTGCAAATCCGCTTCCAGTGCTTCGATCATACCATCCACCTGATCCAGGGTTGCCAGTTCAACCTGACCAACCACCACATCACGGCCGTTGAATGGGTAGGCTTTAAGATCTTTTTCAACCAATTCCGCCGCCGACAAGCCTGCAATGTCCGTTTTTGCGATCAGCAGTGCTTTGATGAAGCCGTCAAGATCGGTCACACCAGCGATCTCTGCCAGTGCGTGTACCGCTTCTTCATCTTTTGGCGTGCATGTCGGAGAGGCGAAACCCACGGTATCTGACAAGATGGCCGACATCATCAGAATAGCTAACGGACGCGTGATGGTCGCTTGTTCCATTTTGAACAGGTTAAACAAAATGGTGCAGGTACATCCTACTGGCCAAATCCAGGCTTCCAACGGATTCGTGGTCATCACATCACCCAGACGGTGATGATCGACAATACCTAAGATTTCCGCTTGCGCAATGTCATCCGGCGCCTGAGCCAGATCCGTATAGTCCACCAACCAGACTTTCTCACCGGCCACACTGGTGCACAGCTCAGGTTGATCGACTCCGGCTGTGGCGAGAATGTGTTGCGTCTCACGGTTGATTTCACCTTGACGAACCGGCTTCGCGCTCAGACCACGAGCTTTCAGCAACTCAGTCGCTACCAGAGCACCACAGATACTGTCACTGTCTGGGTTCTTATGACCTACCACTAGAATCATGTTATTTCCTGTTATTTGATGTTGTCCCTGAACGGCGGAAACCATCAGGGTAATTGCTCACAAAGGCGGCTACTTTACCTGAAAACGACAGATTGTCATTGTCTGAGAGCAAGAAAAATCTGACGGATTGGCGGTCAAAAAAACTATTGCGAATGATTATCAATTACCTATAATGAGAATAATTCTCATTATAGGTAATTGCGTTGCGTATGCTGACAATAACTCTTCCCCGCTGGCTGTCGGTTTCACAGTTTCAGCTCGCACATAAACGGTTAATTTTACCAGCATTGTTATCCGCCCTGCTGTTAGCACAACCGACACGGATGGTGACCGTCACGACCTTATCTGATGCTTTTTGGGCAGTCTCCTGTTACGTGGCCTTTACCCTGGCGCTGTATCACTACCTGGCCATTGTAATGAGTGGCAAAAACCGCCTTGTCGCGCTGTATCAGAGCTCACGCTCAGGCCAAGTTGTATTGGCCTCTCTGCTGGGTGCCTTGCCCGGGTGTGGCGGTGCGATTGTCGTAACTACTCAGTTTGTCAGTGGCCGGGTCGGATTCGGCGCCGTCGTCGCGGTGTTGACCTCAACCATGGGCGATGCGGCCTTCCTGCTACTGGCGAGCGAACCAGTGACCGGGTTGTTGGTCATCACGATTGGTATTGTCGTTGGATGCGTCTCGGGTTTGACCGTGAATGTCCTTCATCGCGACGATTTTCTGCGGCCAGCTCCCCCTTCAAGTGCACTGACCTGCCAACGAGAGGCGTCCCATACTCCACTTGAACAGACCGCCATTAATCTGCAAGGCGCATTCTGGAAATGGTTACTGCCTCCGGCAATGATCGTGGCATTTCTGGGATCTTTTCAGGTCGACGTCAATCATCTGTTGACATTGCCGGGCATGACCATTGAATGGTTAGGCGCGCTGTTGGCGGTAGTGAGCACGTTACTCTGGGCGCTGACGAAAGAGATCAGCGACTACGAGTCAACCGTATCGGAAGACAACAAGCTGGTTTCGTCTCATCCGCTGCAAAAAACCGCTCAGGACACCAATTTTGTCAGTGCCTGGGTCATCGTGGCCTTTCTGATTTTTGAGTTGTCCGCACACTTTACCGGTGCCAACCTGGCTACGCTATTTTCGGGCTGGGGATGGCTGCTTCCTTTGATGGCCGTGGCCGTTGGTATGCTGCCAGGTTGTGGCCCGCAAATCCTGGTCACCAGTTTATACATATCCGGTGCGGTGCCTTTGTCTGCACAACTTGCGAACGCTATTTCCAACGATGGCGATGCACTGTTCCCAGCCATCGCCATGGCGCCCAAAGCGGCCCTGATGGCCACTGTGTACTCATCAATTCCTGCCCTGTTGGTCGGTTACGGTTATTTTTTGATGTTTGAATAACTCTGATTAAGGCCCAGATCTGTGTGCACTCAGGCGGTAATAATCGCGCGGCTCGATAAACCGGCCTGCAACGGAATTTCCATGATCTGTACGGGCTCTTCACACAGCTTTTCACCACTCCAGTAATCGTACCAATACACTGGGTGATCCGCGGTCAGTACCACATCCCGTGCACTCTGCTGATAATTAAACAGGCAGTGCAAATCGTTGCGATCGGTGAGTTTCAAAAATGCATGATTAAGGCCGAGTGCGGTAAAACGGGCCGCTTCCTGCGTGTGCTTATGGCGGATCATGAGTTTAGCGAGCGATGTTTTGGCAAAAGAAGTCAGCTCAGGCAAGGGATCCCCCGACAACAGCAAACCACCACACGCCAACAACACATTACGGTGAAACTCGTAATACTGCCGCTCCGTCGCCTGATTCGGCAAGGAAACCAAAGTGGCGCAATCGGGATCGATCTGCCATAGCTGACGATGTTGCCAACTGCGAAAGAAGGTTTCTTTCGCAATTTGTTCAAAGCGACGAGGATCCCGCTCCACGTCATCAGAGACACGCATTGCGTCCACCAGCCCCAGTGATGGCCACATCGGTGCGTTGCACCCCAATAACCAGGCATCGCCCGCGCCCTGTGCTATCGCTGCCATACCCATTCGATATGCTTGTACGCCAGTTACGCCGCTTTGCCAGCGGCGCCCTTTGAGCGTCCCCCAATAATTCGCATCCAGCTTAAACAGCTCCACACCCCACTCTTCACGCATGGTGCGTACCACCGTCGTCAGGTGCTCTTGCACATCGGGGTTAGAGGTATCGAGAATGTACCAGGGTGTGCAGCGCCATCCTCCATAGGTGACGTCTTCCGCTTTCAGCAGTGAGCCGTCCGCTTGGCGCACAAACCAGTCTGGGTGGTTTTGAAACACTTGTGATTCCGGCTGAGCAATAAACGGCGCCAACCAGATGGCCGGCTTCTTACCCCGGCGGCGAATATCCTGAATCAAGGCTTTCACGCCGGAAGGGAACTTATCAGACGGCGTCAGCCAATCCCCCATGAACGCCTGATACCCGTCATCCAGCAGAACCCACTCCAGCTTATCGAGTTCATGGTTCATGTGTTCGACATTGTCGAGAATATCCTGCTCGGTCACATCGGCGTAGTAGGCATACCAAGAACACCAGCCAATCGGCGCAGTCTGTTTGACGCCTGCTCTGGGAAAATGATGGCCCGTAATCCGTTCTGCATACTCGCGCAACAAGCAGGATAATGATGTCGCAGACAACACCACTACCGATTCCAACTGGTTCGTTTCCCAGTCTTGCGGACAGGTGTACTCACCATCCAGATAAGCGGTGATGACTGGTTTGCCTTGCTGCTCACTGATTTCAAAATAGCCGGCAAAACGGTAGCAAGAGGTGAACCCATACAAAGTGTAACCAAGTGAATCTTCAACCAACAGATAGTTGTAGTAGCGTTTGCGAGCCTGATGGGAATAAATCCGATAGCTGGTGCTGTTGTCCGGGCAACGTCCAATGTCGACGGGGTGCGCAACGGTTCCCGAAGTCTGCGCCAACATCTGAAAGCCGTCGCCGAGCAATACCGCACTTGATTCACAATCAAACGAGCATTGGAACAGCGGATACGCATCGGACAGCGCGTCATTGGACAAGCCAGAATAGGTAAAACTGACCTGATTGCCTTCCACCTGTGCGTGCAGATTCGAGTTAAGCACCTCAAGTTCACGATGGTTGGCAAGGGTAAGGAGGTAAGACATGGCAGTGACCAAAAACATATTAACTGTTTAAATTACAGCACCCTGCCCGCTACTTGTCTATTTGAAACGCTGTACAAATAGTTACCCAGGTCACGCTTTTTTCCTTTGTGCCGCTGCCGGAGACACAAAAGTGCCGGCCCAAAGGCCGGCATTTCAGCCGCTAAAGCAAACAGGTTTAAGCCACTTCGATTGGCCCGCCGAACGCGGTGACTGGCGGCACTTTACCACTGAATTTCTCAAAGTCGACAATGCAGGTATTGGCTGATGTGGCCTGAGCCAGTTCAGACGAGCCTATATCCAGTGTCAGTGTATTCGGGTCGCCATAAGTACATATCGCGCCTTCTTTTTCATTCAGCGGTCCGTACCAGGCGCCCTCTTCGATGCGGATAACACCTCGTGGATAACTGTCACTCAGAACCGCTCCGGCCAGCAATTGGCCGCGGCCATTGAACACTCGCACCAAGTCTCCATCCTGAATGCCTTTGGCTTTGGCGTCATCCGGGTTGATGTAAACAGGTTCGCGCCCTTGTACCGCATAACTCGCCCGGAACGCTTCAGATTCACACATCTGCGAGTGCAGACGTTTATCCGGGTGGCATGACTGCAACCCAAACGGATACCGCTCTGAGCCAGGCCCGCCGTGCGAACGTTCCGTTTTTTCAAACCACATCGGGTGTTCCTGACAGTGCTGGTAACCAAAGCGCCCGATTTTACGAGATGTAATCTCGATAAAACCAGATGGCGTCCCAAGTGCATTAAGCTCCGGATCATTGCGAAAATCGGCATGGCGAACCCAGGTTTTGCCTTCACCAAACTCCAGGACACTCTGCTGCCAGAATTTCTCGAATTCCGGCATATCGAACTTACCGTCATTGGCTTTTTTGCAATCGTTATATAACGAGCGCACCCACTCCATCTCATCCATACCACGCGTGTATTCTTCGTGGCGGCCAAAGCGGCGTGTCAGCTCAGTAAAGATCTCAAAGTCGGTGCGCGACTGGAACAGCGGATCGACCAAGCGATGCATCGCAATGAGCCCTTTTCCTGAATACGATCCGTAAGAGTCAATGTCATTACGCTCCCACTGTGTACAAGCGGGCAGGACGATGTCGGAAAAACGGCAAGTGGCGGTCCAGTTGAAGTCGACCGTAACGACGGTTTCCAGCTTACGAAACGCCTGCTTCATCTTGTTACGGTCCTGATGGTGGTGCCATGGGTTATTGCCGGAAATTACCATCATTTTGAAGCCAGGGAGCGTGACCGAATTACCGTTGTGGTTGATCTTCTTACCCGGCTCCATCAGCGCATCAATCCATCGCGCTACGGGAATGGTGCGGCTGTAACCATTGAAATCGTTATTGTCCCATTTCGGCTTACTGCCCTGATCCAGGTTGCGCGGAAAACCGCCCGGACCGGCGAAGCCAGTTGATGGAACACCGATACCGGAATAGTGGTGACCATAAGAAATACCGCCGCCAGGCAAACCAATCTGACCGACCATTGCCGCCAACACCGCCCCCATCCAGTAAGGCTGCTCGCCGTGCTCCTGACGCTGAATACACCAGCCAAACAGTAACTGAGTACGGCCTTTCACCAAAGAGCGGGCAAACTGACGAATCGTCTCCGCCTCCACCCCGCAAATCCCCGCCGCCCACTCAGGGGTTTTCTCTACTTTGTCTTTGGTTTCCCCCTGTACATAGGTGATGAACTCATTAAAACCCAGGCAGTAGGTCTTGATAAACGCTTTGTCGTACAACGCTTCGTTATACAAAACATGGGCCACCGCCAGCATAAAGGCGACGTCCGTTTGTGGATTGATATACAAATGGTCGTTTTGCAAAAACCGTTGCGTCTTGTTTTTGACCGGATCGACCGAGATAACTTTGATTTCACCCTTAGCAACTTTCTCTTTGAGTTGATCCAAATAGCCGTAAGACTGGTGCGTTTCACAGTTCCAGCCCACTTGCAGGTTTTTCACCGGATCGTTCGCCCACAATACAATGGTATCCGAGTTGTTGAGGATCTCAGGCCAGGATGTCCCCTGAGCGTAGACTTCTGTCGACCCCAGTACGTAAGGCATGATGGTCTGCCCGGCACCGGTCGAGTAATCGCCAACTTTGGTAATAAAGTTGCCGTGCATATTGACAGCACGCTGCATCATCGCGGTACAGTTGTGGAAAGATCCTGTCTGATTCCAGCCGGTTTGACCGGCATGTAAGGCCCAAGGGCCATACTCTTTCTGTACCCGCTCCAGCTCGCGGTAAAACAGATCGATGGCTTCATCCCAGGTGACGCGCACAAAGCGGTTGTTCCCCCGAGTATCAGCGCTGTATTTGTGCTTTTTCAACCAATCCAAGCGTACCATCGGATAACGCACGCGCGACGGGTTATAGATAATCCCCTGAATACCATTCAGCATGTCCGTGGGGTGAATATCGGTTTCCAAGGGTTTAATCGCCTGAACCTTACCTGCGTAGACATGCGCACGGAACGCGCCCCAGTGTGAGCCGGACACTTTCCAGCTTCCGGTCGTTTCTGCCGCGCTTGCCGAGGCTGACGCCAGCAGACTCGGACCTATCACAGAGGCTGCGCTAGTAGCAGCCACACCTTTAAGAAAACTTCTACGTGTAATCGCCATTTCAGTTACTCCATCTGACGCAGATTAGTGATGACCTTCAGAAAAATCTGAAGAGTGCTTTTGCAGGTATTTCAAGACCAGGGCTTCGGTGTCAGTGTCAAAGTTCACAAACGCCAGCATACCGTCAAACATACCAGGCCAGGTGTTGGCGTCGAAATGGTCTTCTTTAGGCTGGGTATGGCAAACGGAACAGTTCGTTTTGTAAGCGGCACCGGCCTTCTCCCATACGGGCGTAATATCGTTCAGCATGGCTTGTTTCTTCATCCATACTTTGGCGGTCACTTGCTCCCAAGGCAGGCCGGTCAACTCATCCACTTTCTTCTCTCCTTTGGTCACGACCGCGTCACTCAGCGCTGCATCTTTCAGCAATGATGCTGTGGCGATGTTCATGCCGAAATCTTCCTGAATCACGCGGCCAAAGCCTTTGGCTTTGCGCCAGCCAGAGATTTCAACCGCCACCATTTCACCTTTGGTATCCACCACCGTGATGGCGGAGGCCGGATTGAGCAGTCCCGCTTCCACTGTCGCGTTTGCATCTTCATAAACCGGCAGATGACGCACGCTGATCAAAGTGGCCCCCTTGGCGTAATCCGTATTGGAAGCAAGTGCTTCCAATTCACCGACAATGCCAGCTGCACTGTCCATATTTTTCGGCAGGTTATGCGCTATCCCTTTGTGGCAGTCGAGACAACTCTGATCTTTTTCTGCCGCCTGTTTCATCTGAATGCGCGCCGTCGGTGACATCTGCTCAAAATCCATCGAGTCATAGTTATGGCAGTTTTTGCACTCTAATGATTTATTGGCCGAAAAACGGTCCCATTCGTGTTTCGCCAGTTCAATTCGGTGCTCTTCAAACACGCCTTCTTCACCATAGTTGCCAAATACCTGGGCAAACACTTCTTTGGACGCCTGCATCTTGCGTGCGATCTTATCTGTCCAATTATGAGGAACGTGACAGTCAGGGCAGGTAGCCCGAACGCCAGAATGGTTCTTCCAATGGACGGTTTCCTGCAGTTCCACATAGACGTTGTCACGCATGGTGTGGCAACTGATGCAAAACTCTTCCGTATTGGTGGCTTCCAGCGCCGTATTAAAGCCACCCCAGAAGATGACCCCGGCAACAAAACCGCCCATAGTCAAAACACCCAAACTGATGTGGACGGCCGGACGAGTCAGGGTATGCCAAAATTTAACGATAAATGCTTTCATGATCGGTTCTCTCAATATTCTCGATGAAACGTAGTGCGGCGTATCTACGGTTATCCGTGTGCACCTGGAGGTCCGAAGACAAACATTTGCAGCATCCAGACAATGAATCCGTACCCACCGACGAAAGCGACGCTTAAAATCGGAAACAAAAGAACAGTGATGAAGAGGAACGCCTTCCACTCCAAAGCGCGTTTTTCTCCGCCTTCTTTTTTATTAACATTGCTCATACATTTTCCCGTATTATTTTTGGAAACATGATTTATTTAATAGACAGTGGCTGACTACCCACTACAAATAATAAGGAGAAATGTTAGACCACACATTTATTGTGGTTCAATCAAATTCGTCTCTTCAAACCTTGTTA
>NZ_WXWO01000023.1:0-50936 GCF_009904845.1 Vibrio sp. V38_P2S17PM301
TTTTTTGACTCAATGAATACTGACTTCAAAACTACAAACGTAATTTTAAAGCTATTATCGTTCCAACAGAACGATAATGAATTGACTGTGCCAAGACTAAGTAAACTTAATCTCGATTGGTCACTCAGTTCATTGAAATCGAATTTGAAACCGAAGTTTCTAATTGGATTATCATCAACGAGTGCCCACACAGATTGATAGGTTCTTATTTTTAAAGAGCTTTTCTAACTTACTCAGCAACTTAGTTGCTCGTCGTTAGGGGTGCGTATCTTACTCCGCACCGTGAGAGAGTCAAGCATTTTTTCAAATTTCTTTTTCTCTCGTTTCCGACTCGCTGTGTGACTTTCGTCTCACTCCGTGTCGGTGAGGCGGCATTATAGGGAGACACCAAAGGATCACAAGCGTTTTTTTGAAATTTCTTTTTGTTCGCTCAAAATACGGTCAAATCACTGAATATCGAATAAAATTTCAACATTTGAGGCGCATCACATCAATCGGTTGGAAAAACCTCAAGCATATACGTAAGATCTGTGTGACTATTTTGTAAACGATAGTTATCCCTATTTTCTTACTTATATATGTAGTAATTCAGTATGAACTCTAATAAATCGACCTTATTGATTGTCGCTCTGGCCGTACTGGGTGGCATCGTCTTCTCGCAGGTATCTCTCTCTCCTGCACTCACCTTCGTTATTGGTGTTCTCTCCTGCGCTTTTGTTCTTAAACTTTTGAACACCAATACTGAATCTGTAACCGATAACACCAACCCACTGACTAAAACGCTGTATGTTGGCAACCTGCCTTATAAAGCGAACGAGTCACATGTCCGCGAGCTGTTTGCCAAACATGGCGAAGTGTTCGCGGTACGCCTGATGAAAGACAAACGTACCGGAAAAAGGAGAGGATTTGGTTTTGTCGTGATGGCGGCAGCGGATGCTGAAGGCGCCATCCAGGCTCTGAATGAGCAGGACTATATGCAGCGCACGTTAAAGGTGCGGATTGCCAATGACCCTAAACATCCAGAATCGGAAAACGCTGAACAGGAGTAAAGCCCAGTTCGTGTAACGTTATATTCAGTGCACTTTCTTGCCAAGGAAGTGCACTGCTGAATATCTGATGTGTCCGGTGGTCTGCCTGACCACTTTCCAGGCGCAACAATTCTTTGACCCGGCGAGCGATGGCTTTCCCGGAATCCACCAGCATCACCTCCTGCCCCAGTACTTGCTCAATTTCCTGGCGCAGCAGTGGAAAATGCGTGCATCCCAGCACCGCAACATCCACATGGCTTTTTAACGGTGCAAGAATCTCCGCCAACTCCTGAAGATCAACAGGCTGACCACGCAGCTTTTCTTCCGCCATATCAACCAAGCGGGTCGAGCCAAGCAACTCGACGGTTTTGTTGTTAGAAAAGTTACGGATCAAATCGCGAGTGTACTCACGTGTCACTGTTGCTGGAGTCGCGATCAGACCGACGGCCTTATTGGCCAGTGACGACGCTGGCTTAATTGCCGGCACCACGCCAACCACTGGCACGGTCAATTGCGCGCGCAAGGAAGGCAATACGATAGTACTGGCAGTATTACAGGCGATCACCACAATATCGACCGGATGCTGCGCCACAAACCGAGTAATGCCATTGTGTACCCGTCGGATCAGTACATCTTGCGACAGTTCGCCATAGGGGTACGCTTCGTTATCGAAGATGTAGATGTAGTTGAGCTGCGGCAGCAGATCGCGGATCTCCTGATACACAGACAATCCACCCACGCCGGAGTCAAAAATCAATACGGTTTGTTTTTCTTGCTGCACCACACGGCGATTCCACAAATAAAGATGGGGAGATCATACTCGCTCTTTGGATTTTGGCAATTGGCGTACTGTGTATCTTTGGTAAGAAAAGCGTGGCCCCCGCTCTACCTGCAACTTAGTCAGTTGCAATTGGCCAGAGAAACACGGTGCTTCGGTGACCAAAGTATGAAACTCGCCGTTTTCGCCACACGGATCAACCCCCGCAGGCAACTGCGCTAACAACTCATGGTTATACCAGCGCCCGCACAATTCGGTGGGTAAGGCCTCTCCGTCGATGGTCACCAATATGGTACGAATACCACGTTGGAGGATTTCTTGCGCCAGATCTCGACTGTCCTGCCCCAACAACGGAAACACACACTCCCAGCCAGCCGGTTCAATGTAACTGCGCCGGTACTGCTCTATTCCGTTACAGAACATATCACCAAAGGCCACAGCATCAATCGCCCACCCACTTTGTTTGAGTGCGGTGACGATCGTCGACTGATACACGTCATTAGATGGAAAAACGGTCGGCAAAGCGATTTTAAGCAAAGGCAGTCCGGTTAACGCAGCCTGCTGAACCAGCACATCCAGCGGGGTGGCCTGAAACGGCACTTCTTCAGCAACGTAAGTGGTATACAGTCCGACGACCTGATAGGCCGGGTCTTCAAGCAACCTTTCCAGTGTCAGCGCCGAATCCTTGCCACTCGACCAACTGACGATCACGTTTTTTGTCATGTTGTTTCCTCATAGAAAAAGCCGCCCTTGGGCGGCTTTCAATCAGAACTCGTAACTGGCGTTCAGATAATACGCGCGCTCAGGCGATGGGTAGCCTGCCGCTGTCTCGTAGTCTTCGTCAAACAGGTTGTCGACTCGCGCATTTAAAGTCAGATGTTCGGTAACAAAATAGTTGGCCGACAGATCAAACAGATTGTAGGCATCCAATTCTACGTTATCGTAATCTGGGCGTGTACCCACATACTGATAGCCCAGTGACACATCAACATCCTCAAAGCTCGCAGTCGCGTTATATTTGAAGACTTTTTTAGCACGACGCAGCAGTTGTTCTCCCTGACTGTTTTCCGGGTCTTTAAAGTCTGCGCTCAACTGATGCGAAACGATGCCGGTATCAAACTCAGTCACCAGTTCGACCCCGCGTAGCTTACTTTTCCCATCGATGTTGTAGTATTTTGAGGTCACAAAATTATATTCGATCAGATCGTCAATACGCGTATCGTATCCAGTCACCGACCAAAACACGCCAGACACCAGACCACTGAACGTCAGTTCAGCCGACTTGGCTGACTCCGGGTCCAGATTGTCATCACCGTAGAAACTGTACAATTGGTACAGGTTCGGGGCTTTGAATGAAGTACCGTAAGACGCTTTGACCGTGAGAAAGTCGGCAAAATGATAACCAGCGCCCAGGTTATAAGTAGATTCACTACCAAACTGTTCGTTATCGTCGAGACGGGCAGACACTTCACCAAACAGTCGATCGAAATCAGCCGCCAGCACGCCGTAATACGCCCAGTTATCACGCTGATGTTGTCTATGGTTCGACTTTTCATCCAGTGATTCATCACGCCAGTCGATCCCTCCCGCCAGCGTCAATGCTTCGGTTAACTGATACTGAGCGTTCCATTGCAGATTAAACTGCTCCATTTCATCACGGGTACTACCGACACCATTTTTACCGCTTGCTTTGCTGTAATTCCATTCTTCCTGATTCTGCCAGTTAAATGACAGCTGCGAGGCCAAGGCCGCACGCTGAAACTCTACCCCCGCCGCGGCAGCGATATTGTCAACCTCAGCCTCTTTGCGATCGTAAGATGAAAATGACTGATAAATGTATGACCCGTCATACTGAGAAACATTGTCAAACGCACGCAGATTGGCGAACGCTTTCCATTCAGGTGTCAGTTGATGAGAGTACCCCACCAGACCATTACGCGACTTAAAGCCATGGCGATCGCCATCATTAAGTCCGGCTATCGGATGGACATTGTAGCCCTTGTCACTGTCGTAACCGAGCGCAGCATTCAGGTGGCCATTTTCTCCGACCTGCACACCCGTGGTCGCGGACAGCTCCTGATAATCCAGGCTGCCCAAGCCCGCTGCAACTTTGGTGCTCTGGTTGGCTTTCGAATTCGCCAGCGTGATGATGTTGATCACCCCACCAATGGCTTCCGAGCCGTAAACCGACGCGCGCGCACCGCGCACATATTCGATCCGCTCGACAAAGTTGATCGGCAACTGGCTGAAATCAATGCTGCCTTTCGCCGCACGGGCAAAACGAATACCATCGATCAGCACCAACACCTGATCGGAATTGGCGCCACGGACGAAAATCGACGCGTTCTGGCCTCGTCCGCCATTTTGCGAAATCTGGATACCTGTCAGACGACGAAACACATCGGTCAGGGATTTGGCCTGAATGCGCTCAATGTCTTGTCGGGTGACGACTTCAACCTGAGCGGTCAAAGACTGGGAATTTTGCTCAAAACGGTTGGCTGTCACGACCAGCGTGTCAGTGTGAGAAGCGGTTTCCTGAGCAACGGAAATAGAGGCGTGCGTAAGCAGCGATGCCACTGTCACCGCCAGAAAAGATTTGTTCATTATTGTCATCCTAAGTCGCGTAAATCCTACCCGGCCGGCATTCCTATGCCGACCAGGCCGCTGGCAGGTCTTCGGACTCAAGAGCTAGGCTTTCACCACCTACTACTCCGACTTCCCGTTTTCGCCACAAAAACAGTGTCCTATGGAGGTTCGTTCTCTTTTACCGCTGCGCGTCAGTTCTGGATTCGCACCAGATTCCCTTTTCAGCCATCTATACCGCTAAATGGCACCAGCCTGGCGATGATACTATTAAGCTATTGATAGTTTGTCTAGTTAAAGATTGGCATAACCTATAGTTTTACAGCCAGTATAGACAGCAATTCATCAACGGCACTGGACATCAGATGTGGATTGAATAAAATCTGCGCTCTTTATTTTAATGCACCCGAAAAGGTAACTTCATGGCTTCTCTCGATGTAAATCCACAACGCTACCAGCAGCAGTTGGCCGAAAAAACCGAGCGTCTGACACACATGTTCGCCCAGTTCAATGTGCCAGAGCTGGAAGTGTTTGAATCTCCAGAGCAGCACTACCGCATGCGCGCCGAATTTCGCGTGTGGCATGAAGGGGATGATCTCTACTACATCATGTTCAATCAGGAGACACGCGAGAAATACCGTGTTGATCAGTTTCCGGCGGCCAGTCGCCTGATCAACGATCTAATGCCGCTGTTGGTTGACGCACTCAAAGACAACGATTCACTGCGCCGTAAACTGTTTCAGGTGGATTTTCTCTCCACACTAAGTGGTGAAATTCTGGTATCGCTGCTGTATCACCGCCAACTGGATGACGAGTGGACCCAACATGCCAAAGCATTGAAACAGCGTCTGAACGATGAAGGCTTCAACCTCAACCTGATTGGCCGCGCCCGTAAAATGAAGATCGTCCTTGACCGGGACTATGTGATCGAAAAGCTCGACGTGCACGGACAGTCCTACGTCTACCAGCAGGTGGAAAACAGCTTTACGCAGCCCAACGGCAAAGTTGCCGAAAAAATGCTGGAATGGGCGCTGGACTGCACTCAAGACAGCACTGGTGATCTGCTGGAGCTATACTGCGGTAACGGCAACTTCTCTTTAGCCCTGGCACAGAACTTTGACCGTGTACTGGCAACCGAGTTGGCAAAACCTTCGGTCGAGTCAGCACAGTACAACATTGCAGCGAATGAGATAGACAACGTACAAATCATCCGTATGTCGGCAGAAGAATTTACGGAAGCCATGGAGGGTAAACGTGAATTCCGTCGTCTCAAAGACAATGGCGTCGATCTCAAGAGCTACAACTGCAATACGATTTTTGTCGACCCACCGCGCGCAGGTATGGATGTAGACACCTGTAAAATGGTGCAAGGTTACGAGCGCATCATGTACATTTCATGTAACCCAGAAACCCTGAAAGAGAATCTGGAAATTCTGAGCGAAACCCACAAGGTGACGCGTTTTGCGCTGTTTGACCAATTCCCTTACACCCACCACATGGAAGCGGGTGTACTGCTAGAGCGGAAATAGTCGCACATAAAAAAACGAGCCATTTCGGCTCGTTTTTTGGTTTGGATGAGGAGGCGCTTAATCTTTGCGGCCAATAAAGCCCATTTTGTTGCCGATCCACAACATCAACAACAGCACCACGACAATCGAGAAGAAGTTGGAACCGGCATCTGGATACTGTGCTTTGACAAACGCCGAGTGACCAAAGGCGCCAACAAAGAAACACGCCAGCCCGACCAACGGAATATCTTCAGATACCGGGTTACGCAGGTACTCCTGATACAGAGCCTGAACCGACAGCACCAAGGCAATCACCGGAAAAATAGAAAAAGCAACATCGCTCATTGTCAGCCAGGACAACAACGCATCGCCACACATACCCGCGACCAGAGCCAGAACCAGCGTCTTGCGCTCTGAACCACGATTTACTGGGTTATTTTCATTCGACATTAATCTATCCCGCCTTTTAATCGGTTACGTTCACGTTCTTTGCGATACCAGAATGCCCCTTTGGCAATCATTCGCAATTGCATGATCAGACGTTCAGCCAGTTCTTCGCGTGAACGTCTGTCCAAATCCAATGCTTCAGCTCCGGAACTGAACACCATAGTGACGGACGCTTCAGCTTGTGTGAACGCTTCGTCCCTGCTCATACCGGTGCTGATAAGGTACTCCGTGAGCTCAGCAACGAAATGCTGAATCTCTCGGGCCACCGCCGCGCGGAATTCAAACGAGGTGCCGGACCGCTCACGCAACAATAAGCGAAACACGTTCGGGCTGCTCTCGATAAACTCCATAAAGGTTTCCACCGAAGTCCGTATCACACTGCCTTCTTTGACAATCCGTTGACGTGCTTGTCGCATCAACTGACGCAAAAGCAACCCGCCTTCGTCGACCATAGTCAGACCAAGCTCATCCATATCCTTGAAATGGCGATAAAAAGAGGTTGGGGCGATACCCGCCTCCCGGGCCACTTCCCGCAGACTCAGATTGGAAAAGCTGCGCTCGGTACTGAGCTGGCTGAATGCCGCATCGATCAGTGAACGACGCGTTTTTTCTTTCTGCTGAGCTCGGATTCCCATGGACTTCATATTTTCGTACTTCTCGGTTTCTCGGTGAGAGGGTTAATATAACGCGAAACACCGAGATGCATAACCCCATGATAGCCGCCATCGCGCGAGCAAGGTACACTCTGTTAACGCTCTGTTTCAATTGACTGACGGCGATTTGGAGAGCTGTCGCATGCGATACATGTATTTTCATTGCCACGGCGTGATCCCTTCGACTCTATGATGTGGCTCTCATTTACCAGACCACGGAATCAGTTAAAATCTCGCTACAGCAATGTTACGACACTATAACAAGGATTAAACTATGGCACAGACCAACCACTTTGATGTAATCGTAATTGGCAGTGGCCCCGGCGGTGAAGGGGCAGCAATGGGATTAACCAAAGCGGGGCTCAACGTTGCCATTATTGAAAAAGAGAGCAGTGTTGGTGGCGGTTGTACCCACTGGGGGACCATCCCGTCCAAAGCGCTTCGCCACGCGGTCAGCCGCATCATCGAGTTCAACAACAACCCTCTGTTTTGCAATAACAACACCAGCCTTCATTCGACCTTCTCCAGTATCTTAGGCCATGCGAAAACCGTCATCGACAAACAAACGCGTTTGCGCCAGGGCTTTTACGATCGTAACCAGTGCACACTGTTGTTCGGTACCGCGCAGTTCATCGATGCCCACACTGTGGCCGTAACCAAGTCCGACGCTACGATTGAACACTACACGGCAGATAAATTTGTGATTGCCACTGGCTCACGCCCGTACCAGCCAGACAATGTCGACTTCAATCATGAACGGGTTTACGACAGTGACTCTATCCTGAGCCTCAAACACGATCCGCGCCATATCATCATTTACGGTGCCGGGGTGATCGGCTGTGAATACGCTTCGATCTTCCGTGGCCTGGGGGTCAAAACCGACCTGATCAACACCCGTGACCGTTTGCTGTCGTTTCTGGACAATGAAGTGTCCGACGCTCTGTCGTACCACTTCTGGAATAACGGCGTAGTGATCCGCAACGATGAAACGTACTCACGCATCGAAGGCACCGAAGACGGCGTCATCGTCCATCTTCAGTCGGGCAAAAAGATGAAAGCCGACTGCCTGCTGTACGCCAACGGGCGCACGGGTAACACCGACAAACTGAATCTGGACGCAGTCGGTCTGGAAGCTGACTCACGCGGCCAGCTCAAGGTCAACAGCAACTATCAGACGCCAGTTGAGCATGTTTACGCGGTCGGTGATGTGATTGGTTACCCAAGCCTGGCCAGTGCCGCTTACGATCAGGGCCGCTTCGTGGCTCAGGCAATCACACAGGGTCAGGCTCAAGGGCACCTGATTGAGGACATTCCGACCGGGATCTACACCATCCCGGAAATCAGCTCCGTGGGTAAAACCGAGCAAGAGCTGACGGCAGCAAAAATCCCCTACGAAGTTGGCCGGTCCTCCTTCAAACACCTGGCGCGGGCGCAAATTTCCGGCAAGGATGTGGGCAGCCTGAAAATCCTCTTCCACCGCGAGACCAAAGAGATCCTCGGCATTCACTGCTTTGGTGAACGTGCAGCGGAAATCATCCACATCGGTCAGGCGATTATGGAGCAGAAAGGCGAAGCGAATACCATCGAATATTTCGTCAACACGACGTTCAACTACCCAACCATGGCTGAAGCCTACCGAGTGGCAGCTCTCAACGGCCTGAACCGATTGTTCTAATCAAAAAAACCGCAGCCCTGGCTGCGGTTTTTGGCTTTACAGAAACACGTCTCGGCGCCATTGCTGCCCCAGCAGCAGCGCCAACGTAATGCCCCGCACCGCCATGAAACTCAACATGGCGAACCACAACGCGTGGTTGCCCCACCCCGACCAGGCGTAGAACACCACGAAAAAGACACAAGTCGCGACAAACATACTGTTGCGCATCTCACGCCCTTTGGTCGCACCGATAAAGACCCCATCCAGCAAAAAGCACCACATGGCCACCAGTGGCATGGCGACCAGCCAGGGCAAATAGATCAGCGCCTGCTGATGAACCGAAGCGATGTCGGTGATCAAACCGATCATTTGTGATCCCGCCAAACCAAACAACAGCGTCAGAAGCAAGCAAATGATCAGGCTCCAGAAGCTGGTGCCGACCAGCGATTCATTCAGCTCACCGCGATCGCGTGCGCCGACCGCTTTCCCCACCAGAGCTTCCATCGCATAAGCAAAGCCATCCATGCCATACGAGATCATCATCAGGAAACTCATGAGTACGGCATTGGCGGCCACCACTTCATCACCAAAGCTGGCGCCCTGAAAGGTCATAAAACTGAAAGTCGCCTGCAAACACAAAGAACGTAAAAAGATGTCGCGGTTCAAGCGCACAAACCGGCCGATCCCCTGCATAGACTGCCCCACTAGCCCTCGTGGGGAAGGTAGCTGACGCGTGTGCCAGGTACGCCAAACACACCATAGGCCAAACAGCATGCCTGAGTAATCTGCCAGCACCGACGCCAGCGCCGCGCCTTCCACTTTCCAGCCCAGACCAATCACAAATAGCACGTCCAATGCAATGTTGGTGGCGTTGGTGATGATCACCATCCACATCGGCGCGCGAGCATTTTGCGTGCCGAGCAACCAACCCAGCAGCACAAAGTTGGCCAGTGCCGCCGGCGCACTCCAGGCCCGAATAGCGAAATACTGCTGACCGTAATGTTTGACCTCTCGACTGGCGTCACTAAAGGCAAACACCCACTCAGACAGCTGAGTGTGCAGCAGCAAAAACAGCAGCGCGAACGCCAGCGCCATCAGGAGTCCCTGGATCAGCACCAGGGCCAGTTTGTGTTTATCATCAGCCCCATAGGACTGGGCTGTGAGGCCGGTGGTGGACATGCGCAAAAAGCCCAGCAGCCAGAAGGTGACACTGATCATGGTACTGCCAAGCGCCACACCGCCTAAATACCAGGCGTGTTCGAGGTGGCCAATCACCGCCGCATCGACCAGACCCAGCAGCGGGACGGTAATATTGGACAACACCATCGGAATGGCGAGCAACAGCACTTGTTTGTGCATTGCCCGGTTGGATAACATCTGAAAAATCTGCACGCTTACACTCGTCTCACAAGAGGAGCACAAAGTGTAACCGGATCACCAACGAAGCTGAACCACCACAGGCGTTAATCGTTGTTTCAATGACGGAAAACGACGCAACCAGCGCTGCCACAGCTTCCAGCGACCACACTGCCCATCCAGCGGTGAGAAAGTTTTGACCCATTTCGCCCACGGCAGACAATTCATCACCGCCGCCGCCGCGTCCTGATAACCGTGTGCGTACTGACCCGATCCCATTTTCTGCCCCAGTGATTTCGATGCCAGATCACCAGCCAGAACCAGGCAGGCGGTGGCGGTGTCAAAATGGCAACCGAGCGCCTGGATGAATTTTGCCACTACAGGTTCATTGCCATCCAACAGCGCATGTTCGCACACGATCAGTACCGGCGCCTGCTCTGGGACTGGCAAAGTTTCCAACCAGCTAAGATCCAGCACGCTGCCATTGCGATGCAGATAACGTTCACTGGCGTGAAACAGCTTCTGCCGCCACAACAGGTGTTCGGTCACATCAAGTTCTATCCAGTGACAACGACCATTGTCGACGCGATAAAACCGGGTATCCAAACCGGCACCCACATTCACGATCCAGCCATCAGGATGACGTTCCAAAAAACGCTGAACCTGCAGATCACACAAGTGCGTCAGGGTTACGTGCAAGAGTTGTTTCTGATTGATATCACCCGACAGACATTCCGGGGCGAGCTGACACCGCTGACACGCCGTGGCAGCGATCGGATCGTAGACCAAACCGTTATCGACCAGACTCTCGCGGCTACGAAGCCACAACGGCTGGACCAGATTAACGGGGATCTGATAACGATGTTGCGATGCTTTACTTGAAGGGGGCATTATCATCTTCCTCATCATGCACTAAGGAAGATGATAATGAATATCATTTAATCTGACAAGTTATTGAGAACGAATCTCAACAATGTAGATCACATCCAGTCAGTATTGCGGATGATACCGACCGCGAGGCCTTCGATCGACAGGTGTTGGGCGGTCAGATCAACTTTAATCGGCTCAAATTCCTGGTTCTCGGCATGCAGCAGTACGGTCGACCCTTTACGTTCAAGGCGCTTAACCGTCACGTCATCATCCACACGCGCCACGACCACCTGACCATCTCGCACGTCCTGCGTTTTGTGTACCGCGAGCAGGTCGCCGTCCATAATCCCGATGTCTTTCATACTTTCGCCGTGAACGCGCAGCAGAAAGTCTGCCTGAGGCTTAAACATGGCCGGGTCAACCTGGTAGTGAGCTTCCACGTGCTCCTGCGCCAGGATCGGAGAGCCCGCGGCCACCTGGCCAATTAACGGCAGACCTTGGTCGTCGTTCGCCGTTTCAAGCAGGATGCGGATACCACGCGAGGCTCCAGGAATAATTTCTATCGCATTTTTACGCGCCAACGCTTTAAGGTGCTCTTCAGCAGCGTTCGCGGAACGGAACCCCAGTTCACGTGCAATTTCAGCACGGGTCGGCGGCATTCCGGTTTCATCGATCTTGCTCTTAATCAGATCGAATACTTGTTGTTGGCGGGGCGTTAACGGCTTCATAAGTCACCTGTCTGTTTATACAGTTAACTGTGAGTATATCCAGTAATTGGTGAAATGAAAAGCCAATTGGTTGTTTTTTCGCTCTTTTCAATAACGGCAGCGTATTATGCTGCCGTCGAATGATCCTACCTGTAGCTCTCGCTGCATCAAGGCTTAAAAAAAGATTATCTGCAACCAGGTGTAACCGGTGATCAACATCGTTATCAGCACAGCTGCGGAACCCATGTCTTTGGCGCGACCGGCCAGTTCATGGTGCTCCGACCCAATGCGATCCACCACCGCCTCCACCGCGCTGTTCAACAGTTCCACCACCATCACCAGCAATACGGTTCCGATCAGCAGAACGCGCTCCACCCCGGTCACATCCAGCAGCAGCGCCGTAGGTATCATGATCACACTGAGCAGCACTTCTTCTCGAAATGCCGCTTCATTTTTAAACGCGGCTTTAATACCTTGATAGGAATACTTGGTTGCATTAACCAGACGTTTGAAACCTTGCGGGGCTTTCTGGGTCACTGTTTGTTCTCTCAAAAATAATTCGGCTGAATGATTTGGCGCAATTTTGACGTTTTCGTAGTCAATATCCATTAAAAGGTTCGACCAGTTCTGGTATCCTTGCGGCTCAAAAAATGAATGCTTGGGCGTCTTTCCAATCGTGATTCATACTCATGATGTACTGGATATGCGCTTATGCACAGTTGATCTATTGAGGCTAAGGACCTTTATGTCTTCCGGACACGCTATTTCTCGTTCTCTGCTGAAACTGCCGATGTCAGTTTTAGTCAAGGGAACGGCGATCCCTTCGAATCCTATCGAAGATCACGGCATTGATATTACCAAGCCTATTGTTTATGCACTACCTTTTCGCTCGGCGGTTGACCTGCTGACACTGCAAAAACACGCGATTGATCTCGGCCTGCCGGATCCACTGCAACCGCTGACCATCAACGGTAAGAGCTTCACCCGCTACGTATTCACCTCATCCCGTCCGACGCTGATGAAAAACGACTACGATGCCCCCAGTGAGTCGATCGCGCTATTTTCCGATCTGCTTGAACAGCATCAGCAGGACTCTGAACTGGATGTGCAAATCATTCCCGCTACCGTGTTGTGGGGACGCAAACCGGGTAAAGAAGAGAGCAGTCGCCCTTATCTGCAGGCCCTGAACGGCCCACAGAAAGCCAAAGCGGTGTTGCTATCTGGCCGCGACTGTATGGTGCGTTTCAGCCCGGTGGTGTCGATTCGCTACATGGCCGACGCGCACGGCACCGATGCTTCCATCGCCCACAAACTGGCTCGCGTGGCACGCATCCATTTCTCCCGTCAAAAGCTGGCGGCATCCGGACCGGATCTGCCCAACCGTCAGGCGCTGTTCCGCCGCCTGATGAAATCCGCGGCGATAGAAAAAGCCATCGCAGACGAAGCCAAAGCGAAAAACATCTCGATAGACAAAGCCCGTAAAGAAGCGCAGGACATCATGGACGAGATCGCCGCCGATTTCTCCTATTCGCTGATCAAAAATGGCGATCGCATCCTGAGCTGGTTGTGGAATCGCATCTATCAAGGGCTGAACATCAACAACGCGTCGACGGTGCGCCGTCTGGCTCAGGACGGACATGAGATCGTTTATGTGCCTTGCCACCGCAGCCATATGGACTATCTGTTGCTGTCGTACGTGTTGTATCACGAAGGCATGGTTCCTCCCCATATCGCCGCAGGCATTAACCTTAATTTCTTCCCAGCCGGACCGATTTTCCGCCGTGGCGGGGCGTTTTTTATCCGCCGTAGCTTCAAAGGCAACAAGCTTTACTCCACCATTTTCCGTGAATACCTGGCCGAACTATTTGCCAAAGGGTATTCGGTTGAGTACTTCAGTGAAGGCGGCCGCTCGCGAACAGGTCGTCTGCTGCCGGCCAAAACCGGTATGCTGGCGATGACCATTCAGGCCATGCTGCGTGGGCTCAACCGTCCGGTGACTCTGGTCCCGGTGTACATTGGTTACGAGCACGTAATGGAAGTCAGCACCTACGCCAAAGAGCTGCGCGGGAAACGCAAAGAGAAAGAGAACGCCGGCCTGGTGCTGAAAACCTTGCGTAAACTGCGCAATTTCGGCCAGGGATATGTCAACTTCGGTGAACCGATCCCGCTCAATCAGTACCTGAATGAGCACGCGCCGGAATGGACACAGGACATCGATCCGATGGGAGGCAGCAAGCCACAATGGTTGACCCCGGTGGTGAATCAATTGGCCAGCAAGATGATGACGCACATTAACGATGCAGCGGCCACCAATGCGCTGACTCTGTGTGCCACCGCGCTGCTCGCTTCACGTCAGCGGGCGCTGTCGCGCGACAGCCTGGAAACCCAGATCGAAAGTTATCTGGCGCTGCTGCGCAACGTGCCTTACTCCGAGACGTACACCGTGCCAGAACAGGATGCCAAGGCCCTGGTTGCACACGCCGAATCACTGGATAAATTTGTGACCGAGTCCGATGCGATGGGTGACATCATCTCACTCGACCGCAGTCAGTCAATTCTGATGACTTACTACCGCAACAACATTATCCATCTGCTGGCGCTGCCGTCGTTGATCGCTCAGATGATGATCCGCCACCAGAAACTGAGCCGTCGCCAGATCCACGCTAACGTGGCCGCGCTGTACCCCTTCCTGAAACAGGAGCTGTTCCTGAGCATTGGACAAGACCGACTGGCCGACATGGTGGATGCCTACATCAACGAACTGTCCCGCCAGAACCTGCTGAGTGTCGAAGAAGATCTGGTGTCGATAGATCAGGCCAACATTCAGATCCTGATGATGCTGGGACGTACGATCCTGGAAACGCTGCAACGTTATGCGATCACCCTCAATCTGCTGGTTGCCAATCCAGAACTGGGCAAAGCCGATCTGGAGCAGAAAAGTCAGGACATCGCCCAGCGGCTGGGTCGTCTGCATGGCATCAATGCGCCGGAGTTTTTCGATAAAGGGGTCTTCTCGACTCTGTTCAGTACCCTCAAACAGCAGGCTTACCTGAACAATGACTGTGAATGCGACACCCAGAAAACCAAAGCCCTGTCGCAACTGCTTTACTCAATGCTCTATCCGGAAGTGAAGCTGACCATCAAAGAGAGCATTTATCAGCTCGGATAAACAGAAAAGGCACCGTCAGGTGCCTTTTTTATTCTTGCTAGAGATTTACCAGAAGGCCACCAACAGGCCCACCGTCACCGCCATGCCGACGTAGTTGTTGTTGAGAAACGCCTGAAAACACGGGTCACGCTCGCGGCGGCGAATCAAGTGTTGCTGAAATACAAACAGAGCACCGGCCACCAATAGGCTCCAGTAATAGCTGGCGCCCAGCTGATACCAGCCCCCCAGTACGATCAACATCGCCAGTGTGGCCAGTTGCAACAGACCAATGATCATTTTGTCCAGACGGCCAAACAGAATCGCGGTCGATTTAATGCCAATTTTCAGGTCATCATCACGATCCACCATGGCGTACTGGGTGTCGTACGCGACTGTCCATAATGCGTTGATCGCAAAAACAAACCACACCATCCACGGCAGGTCATTAGCCTGCGCCGCCCAGGCCATCGGAATCGACCAACTGAACGCCAGACCAAGAAACAGCTGCGGCAGGTGGGTGTAGCGTTTCATGAACGGGTAAATGAACGCCAGAAAAAGACCGACAAACGACAGCTGAATGGTCAGCGTATTCATGCTCAGTACCAGCGCAAACGACGCCACGGCCAGCAACACAAATAGACCAATCGCTTCTTTCGAGCTGACCAGGCCAGCCGGCAACGGCCGTTGACGAGTACGCTTCACATGACCATCAACCTTCCGGTCAGCAAAATCATTGATCACACAACCGGCCGAACGCATCAAAAAAACCCCCAGTACAAACACCACTAAGATGCGCGCATCGGGCATCCCCTGCGCCGCCAGGATCAGCGCCCACATGGTTGGCCACATCAACAGCAGCGAACCTATTGGCCGGTCCATACGCATCAGTCGCCAGTACGCGTGGGCTTTCGCTAAGGTCATTCAGACGCTCTCCTTAGAGTAAATCGGGCAAGTGGGCAGAAACAGCTCTGCCACCAACATTGGTTTGTGGTTCATCCACAGTCGTGAACGACGAGCCAGAAACTCGCCGTGCGCGGTACGGGCCCAGCCCATTTGCAGCGCATCGCGTTGCGCGCTCCCGGTACTGAACACCGTCAGACCAAGTGGGATCTCCCCCTGACGACTCAGATCATGTTGCTGGTCGAGGAGCGAAGATTGTGGGATCAAGGTTCGCCCCAACACCCAAGGCGTCTGATCGCCGTTTAAGATCACTTTGCGCAGCAGACAATCTTCATCCGCGAGCAGATCGATCTCCTGCGAATCGAGGCGCTGTGCTTTCACCACCCGGTTGTGCAGCAGCTCAACGCTGAGCTGCTGACAGTATGTTTCCAACAGGCGAGACAGCGAGCCCTGCTCCGACAACCAGCGCCGGGCCAGCTCAGAGGGGAAAACAAATTCATCAGGTGATTGCCACTGTACCTGACGTAAGGCCGTCAGATAGGACGAAATTAATTGATTCATACCGCTATTCAATAAGTCGCTTTATCGTCGTACAATAAAGCTCCGATGCCTGGTCATATTCCCACCAGGTTCGATTTTTCATTACAAAAAGATGCTCTATTGTAACAAGACTCAGACGATTCGAGTATCGTGATTAGAAGAAACACAAGTGAGAAATATGTTCAAACGTTATCTGGGCCAAATTATCATCGCACTAAGCATCCTGCTGACCGCACCGGTCGTGGCGCAGGAAGAGGCCGAACCCAAGCTGGCCTACTTTACTCTGGAGCCGGATCTGACCACCAATTTTTATACGCAGGGTAAACAGCTTGGTTACATTCAGGTGCGTATCGACATCATGGTCGCCAGTGCGAAGGATCTGCCGATCGTCGAACTGCATCAACCGCTGATCCGCGACGCGGTGATTGAGCTGCTCGGCAAGCAGAGCGAAGACACCATCAAGTCACTGGCCGGGCGAGAAGACTTGCGTAAAACGCTGGTTCAAGAACTCAATAGCATTCTGCTGCCGGAAACCGGCCGGACCATCATTGCCGATTTGCTGTTCACCAAATACCTTTACCAGTAAGCCTCCACACATAAAAAGCGGCTCTACGCCGCTATTTTATTGCTGTCGGTAGCGTCCCGCATCCATCAGGCCCAGACCGATTCCTGACAGTAAGCCGACCAGATGCGCGGTGTTGGCGATCGCCATAAACGGCTGAACAAACCCCAGCACCAGCCACACCAGCAAGAAACCGATCAGAGGACGAGGCATCTGTAATCCGGCGGCTGGCGCTCGCTCACTCAGCACCCAGATATAGCCAGCCAGCGCATACACCACCCCAGACAGACCGCCGAAGTTGGCGCCTTCGACCCAGAACTGTCCGGCCCCCGACAGCGCTGCCGACACCAGGAACACTTTCAACAACCGAGCCGAGCCGAGGCGCTGCTCAATATCGCCACCGAACTGCCACCACCACAATAAGTTGAAAATGATGTGCAGCGCAGAAAAGTGCAACACCGCGTGAGTGATCCAGCGCCATAACTGCCACTGCTGATCCGCCGTTGCCGGAAAGTGCAGTGCCGCAAACACCGCGTTGCCCATTCCGAGTACACTGAGTACAAAGATAACCCCACACAAGGCCATCACGCTCAGCGTCAGCGGCCCCGCTTTGGCTTTAAGCATCGCCATCATCCCAGGCGACTGATAATGAAACTGAGACTGGCGGCTTTCAGCCATGGTCCAAGACGCTTCCTGGTATTTGCGAGCGGCCGGATTGGTCAGAAACTGTTTTAGCTCCGCTTCCGCCTCAATCTGATGGCTGACATCACTCAGCCACAACGCAAACTGATCACGCCCTTCCGGCATCATCCGAATATCGATCTGACGCGAGGCCATGTAATCGATAAAAGCTTGTGCCATTCGGGGATTATTCAAGGTGATCAGTTTAATCATGAGGTGTCCTACTTACTGTCTATGGGAAGGTTAGCGCGCTGCCAGGCTTCAAAGCCACCGTCTACACTATATACCTGTTCAAAGCCCTGATTCACTAAATATTGCGCCGCTCCCTGACTGCTGATGCCGTGATAGCACATCACCATCACCGGCTGATCAAACTCCACCGAGTTCATGAAGTCAACAATGGTATCGTTGGTCAGGTGAAAGGCGGATGTGGCGTGCGCCAGCGCAAAAGATTGCGGATCGCGGATATCGACCATATGCGCTTCGCCTTGCTCGAGCAGAGCCTGGGCGGCGGTGACATCAATGTGTTGAAACTGGTCCATGACTTTCTCTTTTCTTCTCGTAGATTGAACTGGCGCCATTGTAACCTATTCAGTGGAGCACAAGTACCGAGTCGGAATAAGGTTATCCACCTCTGAGCACTTTACCACCAGATGTGGATAACACTGTGAATTACGTTGATAAAGTATCTGGAAAGAAATTGATCCACAACATATAGTGATGATCCTGATTTAGATGTGGGTAAAACAGAAACTATCCCCATCATAATTTACCCTATCAGGCCTTTATTCACCCTGCTTGCTGACAACTGGCAAATAAATTCCTCACAGAGTTATGCACAGGCATCGATGTCACTTTTGGATCCTGTTATGTATTCAGATACAAAAAAACCGGGATCTTTCGATCCCGGTTTTTGCTAACTGGTAGTGCTCACATCGTGCGGGGTTAAAACTCACCCACCGCCAGTTTGAGCTTTTTCATTGCGTTCTTTTCCAACTGGCGGATGCGCTCCGCCGATACGCCGTACTCTTCGGCCAGTTCCTGCAAAGTGGATTTCTGATCATCCAGCCAGCGAGAGCGCACAATGTGCTGACTGCGGTCGTCCAGGCTGGCCAGCGCCAGGCTAAGACGATTATTGGTGTGTGCTTCCCAGTTCGCCGCTTCCAGATTTTCCGCCACGTCGGACGACTTGTCTTCCAGATACAACATTGGCGCCGTGTAAGAGGAATGACCGTCGTCATCATCGTTCGACATTTCGAAGGTCGCATCCTGTGCCGCAAGTCGTGATTCCATCTCACGCACTTCGGACGGCTCGACACCCAGTTCGCGAGCGACCGTTTCGATTTCACCGTTGTTGAACCAACCGAGACGTTTCTTGGATTTACGCAGGTTGAAAAACAGTTTGCGCTGCGCCTTGGTTGTGGCGATTTTCACAATACGCCAGTTGCGCAGTACATATTCGTGGATCTCCGCTTTAATCCAGTGTACGGCAAAGGACACCAGACGCACCCCGACTTCCGGGTTAAAGCGTTTGACGGCTTTCATCAGGCCGATATTGCCTTCCTGCACCAGATCCGCCATTGGCAGACCGTAGCCAGAATAGCCACGAGCAACATGAACAACAAATCTCAGGTGTGACAAGATCAGGCTTTTTGCCGCCTCAATCTCACCTTTGTAATGCAATCTCTCAGCCAGTTCACGCTCCTCGTCGGCTGTCAGCATCGGGTAACTGTTCACCGAGCGAATATAGCTGTCGAGGCTGTCTTGTGTCACTAAAGCCATTGGATACGCTTGTTCTGCCATTCAATTCCTCATCAATCTCTGATCTGGAGTAAGTTATAACCCATCAATCCTGAACCAAAAGTGAACAGGATTCAAGCAGGGCACAGTAATTATGCACAAAGCTCTCATGGATACAAGACCAAAAGTATACGCCACCGTATACTTTTTTCAATATTATGACCAGCGCAATTTACACAGGTTCAATTTCTTTCAAATGACGTTTCGCCGACACACGCGCCGCCAGACAGCCAAGGAAGGTGCCTAACATCAATAGCAGCAGCGATTCGTCCCAACTCAGTCCGATCAGACGAAACTGGCTGTCATACAACTTGGCCAGCGCTTCGACATGACTGTTGAGGATAATGGTCAGCAACGCCGTCAGAATCCACGCTGAGAGCGCCCCAAGCAGACCAAACCACATGCCGGAGTAAAGGTATGGACGCAAGATGTAGCGATCGGTGGCGCCGATGAGTTTCATGGTCTGGATCTCATCTTTATTCGCCAGCACGTTAAAGCGTAGTGTATTTCCAACGATCAGAAACACCGATATCAGCATCAGTGTAGAAAGCACGATCACTATCACACCCACCAGATTGCGCATGGCGTCCAGGCGAGTCAGCCAGTCTTCGTCCAGTCGCACGTCGGAGATATCCTGCTCTGCACTCAAATTACGCGCAATGGCTTGAATCGCAGCCTTGTCTTCCACGCTCGGCGTGACAATCAATATCCCCGGTAAGGCGTAGTCATCCAGTAGGCTGATGGCTTTCTCAAACCCGGAGTACTGACTGAGATCCGCCAAACCTTGCTGAGAGGAAATGTATTCGACATGATCGATATCCGCGTCGCTTTCCAGCTCGTCTTTGAGCACCATGATACGTGCTTCCGGCGTGCCTTCCTGTAAGTAGGCACTCACCTGCGCCGGACTCGCGACGGTACTGGCCACCTCAGCGACGTTTTTCCCCAGCAGATACAGACAAGCGGGCAGTGCCAATGCCATCGAGATCACAGCCAGAGTCAGAATGTTCCCCAGCGGCCGCTGCCACAAAGCGCTAAACGCTGCGCGCGCCTGTTTGACGTGAATCGCAAAAAAGCCATCCGTTTTTGGCTTGACCTGTACCCGGGTCGACTTGGTCTGTTGCCGCGCTTTACTGGCCATAGCCTTCTACCTCACTTAAGAAACCCTGATTTAACTCAAAATGACGGTACTGAGGACGCTGATTGACCAACCCGACATCGTGGGTGGCCAACAAAATGCTCACTCCCGCGCGGTTAAACTCTTCAAACAGGTGCAATACCCGGGTCGACAGTTCCGGATCCAGGTTGCCGGTCGGCTCATCCGCCAACAGTAAGGTCGGTCGGTTGACCACCGCCCGGGCGATCCCGACCCGTTGCTGTTCCCCGCCCGACAACTGGCTTGGCAGACAGCGGGCTTTATCGAGCAAACCGGTTTTGTCCAGCGCAGCGGAGACGCGGCGTTTGATCTCATTTTCTGAAATCGACTCAATCCGCATCGGCAACGCGACATTGTCAAAGACCGAGCGGTCCATCAACAGACGGTGATCCTGAAACACGATGCCGATATTCCGCCGTAGAAACGGAATGTCTTTGCTTGGAATCCGTGTAATGTCATGGTCGTTAAAACTGATTTTGCCATCGGTAGGACGCTCAATGGCGCAGATTAGTTTCAGCAGCGTACTTTTCCCCGCGCCAGAATGACCACCTAGAAACGCCATTTCGCCGCGGCGCAGATGAAAGTCGACTTTCTGAAGCGCCTGGCGTCCACCGCGATAAGCCTTACTGACTTGTTGAAATTTAATCACCCGTCAATCCTCATACTTACAAACGTCAGGCGCCCATCGAAATGAGCGCCTGCAAAGGGTTTCGTTATTCTTCCCGGCTGAACAGGGCGTCAATAAACTCTTGTGTCTCAAACGGACGCAAATCATCGATGCCTTCACCGACACCAATGTAACGAATTGGTATGCTGAACTGGTCGGCAATCGCAAAGATCACCCCGCCTTTGGCCGTGCCGTCCAGCTTGGTTAACGTGATCCCGGTCAGCGGAGCCACGTCACTGAACAATTTCGCCTGACTGATCGCGTTCTGGCCGGTTCCCGCATCCAGCGTCAGCATAATTTCATGCGGCGCCGAGTCATCAATCTTCTTCATCACCCGCACGATTTTACGCAGCTCTTCCATCAAGTTGGCTTTGTTCTGCAGGCGGCCGGCCGTATCCGCGATCACCACATCGACGCCGCGTGCTTTGGCCGCTTCGATCGCGTCATAGATCACCGACGCACTGTCGGCTCCGGTGTGCTGGGCTATCACAGGCACATTGTTGCGCTCACCCCAGACCTGCAACTGCTCCACCGCCGCCGCACGGAAGGTATCACCAGCTGCCAGCATGACTTTTTTGTCCTGCGCCTGAAATTGCTTCGCCAGCTTACCTATGGTGGTGGTTTTCCCCACCCCGTTAACACCAACCATCAAAATCACGTACGGCGTCTTACTGCTGTCTACCTCTAGTGGCTGCTCAACCTGGCTGAGGATGGCGGCCATCTCTTCTTTCAGCAGGCCATACAAGGCTTCGCCACTTTTGAGTTCCTGACGCGACGCTTTCTCAGTCAGATTCTCGATAATTTTCAGCGTGGTATCCATGCCAACATCCGCCATCAGCAGCTGTTCTTCCAGCTCTTCGAACAGATCGTCATCGATTTGTTTGCCTTTAAACAGGCCAAAGAAACCGGCACCGATATTGGCTTTGGTGCGAGCCAGACTGCGTTTCAGGCGGGCAAAAAAGCTTTCGGTCGGCTTTTCCTGCTCCGCAACCCGGGCCGGTTCTGGTTCTGGTTCTGGTTCTGGTTCTGGTTCTGGTTCTGGTTCTGGTTCTGGTTCTGGTTCTGGTTCTGGTTCTGCAGCATGCTCTTGTGACGCTGGCGCGTCTGCAAGCGTTGACGACTCCTGCTCCGCGTCCGACTCCTCAGCCACAGGTTGAGTTTCTTTTGCAGCTTCGTCGTTGGGCTTGGCCTGGTCCTCATCACCAAAACCCAGCCAGGAGAGTAATCCGCGCTTCTTTTTTTCCGTCATCAGGGGCTATCCTAGATTCTTCTAATTCACTGTGACTCTTTTTCTGCCGAGGATCTCCGCGACAGAAAAAAGAAAACCGACAAAGTCATGAAAACGATCCAATTCATTCGATTTGATTGGTAAACTTTGTCATCTTCAACATTCAAAACTGTATCCAAGCCAGTTTTTACTTGGGCGTCTGGATATAGTATCACTTAATTAGCGGTCAAAAAATCTATGGTAAGACGTCGCCAGCAAAACCCATCACAAAAACAGCCTTCTGCGGGCGTTGTGCGCATCATCAGCGGCGTATGGCGCGGACGTAAATTGCCGGTGCACGATGCCGAAGGGCTGCGCCCGACCACAGACCGGGTCAAGGAAACAGTGTTTAACTGGCTGGCTCAGGAAGTGCCGCGAGCGCGTTGTCTGGATCTGTTTGCCGGCTCTGGCGGACTGGGCTTTGAAGCCGCGTCCCGACAAGCCGAACAGGTGACGCTGATTGAGCTCAACCCGACCGCATTTCGTCAGTTGCAGACCAATATCGCCGCGCTCAAGGCCGCCAATCTGGAAGCCATCAACAGCGATGCACTAGCCTACCTGAGCCAGCCGGGCACCCCATACCACGTGGTGTTTCTTGATCCGCCTTTTCGTCAGGGGCTGCTGACGCAAGCGATTGAGCTGCTGGAAAAAAATGGCTGGCTTGCAGACGACGCGGTGATTTATATTGAAACCGAAAAAGAGTTGCAGCTGGAAGGCATTCCGGCTCACTGGCACCTGCACCGGGAAAAAACCGCCGGTCAGGTCAGTTACCGATTATTCGAAAGGACATCTCAATGAAAGCGCTGATTTATCTCGCCAAAGGGGCGATTCTGTTTGTGTGGCTGGTTCTGCTGTTGAACATTGTCACCCCGTTTCCGGGCAAAGCGGCGATTGCTTTGTACATCATGACCGCCTTTCTGTTCCTGATGCACGGCCTGCAAATGCTTATCTTTGTCGGCGCTTTCGGTGACAAGATCTCCATGTCGCGCTGGGAAAAATGGTCGATTCTGGTGTTTGGCATTTTTGCTCTGCTGGACATTCGCCGCAAGCACATGTCATGAGTCGCCAACAATCAAAAAACGCCGCTCCCTGAGCGGCGTTTTGGTTTTCTCTGTCACGATAGGCGCTACGCAAGATACCCTTTGACGCCATCGAGGAACATCTGGGTTGAAATCATGACCAACAACAGTCCCATCAAACGCTCAACCGCCTTCAGCCCTCGTTCACCGAGCACCCGGTGGAAGAAGCTGTAGAACATCAGAATAAAGAAGGTCGCCCCCCAGGCCAGGAGCACCGCACCAGACAACTGCAACAGCTTATCCGGATGCTGCGTCGACAGCAGCAACAGCGCGGCAATCACTGACGGCCCGGCAATCATCGGGATGGCCATCGGCACGATGAAGGGTTCTTCTCCCGCCGCGAGGCCGGTAATACTGCCGACACTGGGGAAAATCATTTTAATGGCAATAATGAACAGAATAATCCCGCCGGAGATGCTCAGCGTTTCGGGTTGCACGTGCAGGAAACTGAGAATACTTTTGCCGGCGAAAAGGAACAACAGCAGAATGATAAGGGCAAAGCATAACTCACGGATCAGGACCTTACGTCGCCGTTTCGGGTCCAGGTGCTTGAGTATCGACAGCACAACGGGCAGATTGCCGAGCGGATCCATAATGAGAAACAACATGGTCGCGGCGGAAAGAATATCCATATCAACAAATCTCACAAAACAACAGGTTGCGCAGTATATCAGCACTCCTTGTTGATTTCGATGTCAGTCCGTTGAACACTTGAACGCTTCCCCGCCCGCCATAATCCTGTGGCACGTTATTATCACACCACCAGACTCATCGAAGCGAAGGCTCGTTGGCGCTCAGAGAACCACCGATGCGGTGATCAGCGAATGCGCCAGCAGGTAACTGCCAGAGATCAGATAACGGCCACAACGAAACGGTTTACGGTAGTCGTGGATCGCCAGCATCCCGGCCGATGCGATCAATACAATCGCCCCGATAAAGCCCAGGCTGCTGGCAAGCGATTGCTGGATCAACCAGTTTTCACCCGCCGCCCACGCCAGTTGAACCAGCACCACGCCCATCATGGTGACAGGAAAAATCAGCCGGTCCAACTGAGGTAAGAGAAGGAAAAACAACACGATGCCGCTGGCCACCAGCAAGGCGGGCAACCACCAGACGATGTCACCCGAAATCTGCAGCCAGAATGCTTTGCTGTAACACAATTGCGCCAGCAAAAATGCGATAAAACTCAGCCGAGAATGGTTTTTGAGTATGTAGAAGGTATCCGCCAGTACGGACACAATCAGCCCGAAGGCAATCCAGCTCATGGCTGCGCTCATTTCCCCGGGGACGTTCCAAATCATCGCCAGCAGGAACACCATGCTCAGCGTTTTAAACACAACGGCCTGAGCCTTGTTATTACTTTCATTGGCCGAAACACTGATAAAACCAGACAGTGCTACGGATAGCCAACTCCACATGTCACTACCTCGCTCTGTTTCGCCGGCCAGTGTAGGCACGTTGGGCAAGATGTCCAGAAGCGCAGGTAAAAAGTTGGATCTGAGTAGAGCTTCCAACGCTGCGCATCGCCGCGTTTAAAATCAGCCTCTCTTGCGCACTGACGCCAAATCATCCAGCAAGCGGTCTTTTAGTGCAAAAGCACCACTTTTACACTCCCCAGACCAAAACCTGATCACTTTACTCACTCGAAAACCGTCTTCCACGCCATGAATAAAAAAGAAGAAACATCATTTTAACTATTAGAATTCATATAGATAAAACAAAAAACAACAATAAAAACCGATAAGACAGTCTCAGTTTAAAATCTGGATAAAAATCGGATTTAGACGATCATTTCACTTTCAACCCCCTCCCATAAATGACAATAACTCTCAAAAGCCATGACAAGACAATGACATTGTCAGACTTTAGTTAGCCAATCGACACTTAACCAAGCTAAGCCATGAAAACACAAAAACAATAATCACAGAGTGATAAATGACGCTAAATCACCAATTAAAAACAAGTACTTAAAAAACTTTCGTTGTTTTTAAATACAAATCGAACATTAAGAAAACACCTCAAAAGAACAACTTTAAATGCGTAAAAACTGCCATTAGACGGCAATGAAACAATGATTTTTATCGACTTGAAAAAATCATTTGTTGAAAAGCCGCAAAACATGATCTATTCTAAATACATAGTTTGAACATCAATCAAAGGAGCAGTGTTATGTTAACGTCTTCACAGAAGCAGGGACTGGTAATGATCGCAGTTGTCGTGGGTCTAATGACACTGCCGATGATGTACTAAGCACCGAATAAAAAAGACAAAAAGGGACGCATCATGCGTCCCTTTTTGGTTGATAGATTCGATTTATTTGAGATGCTGAGACAGGATGTCCCAATGCATATAATAGAAGCCCAGAGCCGCTAGCGTGATTAGCGTCATCAGCATGATCGCCACACGCCAGATAAACCGGCCGCTGCGCGGGGTCAGCTCTTTTTCACAGTCATCACACGCTGCCAAGAAACCACGTGGGTCTTCCAGATGGTAGTCGTGTTCATGAGCCGCTTTGTTGCGTATGGTGGCAATGTAACGCAGCTTACCCACCACATCATGCGGTAAGCGCTCTTCACAGCTGGTGATCAATTGATGCAACCCTTTCCCCTCCGCGTGATAACGGGTTCGCAGTAGCGTTTCTAGCTTTCGGGTTCGCATGACCACTTTTTCAATATCAGACATGGCATCCCTCCACTGTTAGTTTAGTCTTATTCTTCCATATTGATGAGTTTTGCCGGCGAAGAAAAACCATTCTCGCTCGTTGTTGCATAGTTTAACCCATTGAAACCCAACCACACTCAACCTCCGGATGCACACTGGGATCCACACCACACACCCGGCTGTGAAGTCACTCGAAATTTTCTGCCGACATTCCGTCAGCATCACGAATTGCTCCGACAGAACATCACACTTTTGCGCCGACACGATTACAATAGCCGGGCACCTGATATTTGGAGGTCATGTATGCCCGTCTCTCTTTTCGCTCTTATCGGCCTGTTGGTGGTTCTGGCCGCCTGGGTTTTTCTGAGTTTTTACCGCAAGCACATCCAAGGTCAGGGAGCTTCCGAGCACACCGTCGAGGTGACCATCCTCGATAAGCAAGCCGTCGATGTCGCCGATGCCCAGCCCGGCGAGGATGCTCAGGAGTTCTGGATATACGTTCAAAAAGGCCGCTTAGGGCCAAAGCGGGAGTTTCAGGTCGGGGGGCATTACTTTCATGCCCTCAACCCGGGGGACAAAGGCATTCTCACTTATCAGGGCGATACGTTTTTGCACTTTGCCCTGAAACGCTAAGGCAGTAACCAGGCTGTTTTCGCCGAACGAGAGAACAGCCAGCTCAATCCCAAAGCGCCCGCTCCACTGATCACAATCCACAACGGAATAACCCAAGCGGGGTGCCCTTGATACCAGCCATACGCTTTCATCGGCCACAAAAAAATAGGGTGCAACAGATAAATACCCAAGCTGTGTTTACTGACAAAACTCACGATCGTACGGCCATTGCCCGATAGCCGTTCACCAAAATAACGACACAGCATAAACACCATGCTGGCGGCCAACACCACATTCAGAGTCTTGTAAGACAGCCAACGTCCCACTGTGTATTCCCCATTGGCAACACTGATCGTGATCACCGCTTCAGCGGTCAGCCACAGTGCGCCAACGCCAAGTACCGTCACCACGCTGACCATCACGGGGGTAAGCGGCAGTTTTTTATACAACAGATAACCAAGTGGCAGATAACCACTGAACAGCCACATCTGCCAGCTCCAAGGGCCATCAATTCGCAACAAAAACAGCAGCGTGGTCAACAGCCACACCCCAGTTAAGGCATAGATACCACTGTCACCACTTTTTCGCACCACCACCTGCAGCAACGGAATGACAAAGTAGAGCGGAATAAAATAATAGAAGAAACCAAGATGGTAGTAGGTTTCATGGCTGAGGCTGCCGGCCAGCACGGATTGAGCTGTCTCGGCATCGAACCCGGACGCGCTCCAGCCGGACAGATAGGCGTAAAACAGCGACCACACCACAAACGGGAGCAGCACTTTACCGAGCCGACGCCGGACATAATATTTGAGTTCAAACGGACGCTGATCACTGAGCATCAAAGCGCCGGTGATAAGGATAAAGACGGGCACAGCCCAGCGACTGACGCTGTTGACACTGACCGCCGTCGCCCATTCAGAAAAAGGAATGCTGCCCAATTCATTGCGGTACGGCGCCAGAACATGAATAGCAATCACCGCCACCGCCGCCACACAGCGGGCCAAATCAAAAAACTGTACTCTTTCTCTCATCCCGCATCCTGACTATGCATAACGCGATGACTATAGCACAGTACAAAATTTGCACTGTCAGATAATTAACAAATTGTTTTCACAGCGCTTTGATTGCGCTCACTCCCCTAGCCCATGCTGTGCTATAACATGTGGAGACAAACTCATCATTCCCTGCCGGCAGTCTTAATAGTGACACAGCGGATCAGGCCGGATTGCACTACAATGCCCGCAGAACCTACAGAGGCTGCTATGAACAAAGCACTAACAACGTCATTGATTTGTCTGGCCGCATTGGCCGGCTGCGATAACCAACAACAGACAGAGAGCGCGGATACCCTGCCGGATGCCAACCCGATGTGCAGCTCTGAGCAACTGGCCGGAGGCTGGTCTGCGGCCCAAGTGGACGACGATACCCGTCAGGCGCTTGAGACGGTCCTGACACAGATGAACACGTCAGCGAAACTCGACACGATTCTCACGGTGCGCACTCAGGTGGTAGCCGGCACCAACTATGCGATTGATTTCCGTATGGATGATGGCCAGATCTGGCACACCATCGTTTTTCGTTCACTGAAAGGCGAATACTCCATGACTCAGGCTGCGCAGCCAGGTCCGCTCTGCCCGTAACCCTATATCGACGAATTGTTGCTCTTTTCCTTACTTTTGGAGCAACAAAAAAGGCTGACCCCTTGGGGCCAGCCTTTTTCTTGTTCGCGCTCTCTACGCCGAAGACACCTGAGGTGCTTTGGGTAGGCGGATGGAGATCAAGGTCGTCATGATTAAAAACGCGCACGATACCCATAAGCACGCGGCCAGACCCGCCACCTGAAACACCCAACCGGACAGCACCGTGCCGATCAAGCGGCCCATCGCATTGGCCATATAATAAAAGCCGACGTCGAGTGACACTCCATCGCCCTTGGCGTAGCTGACGATAAGATAAGAGTGCAGTGACGAATTGATCGCAAATATCGCACCGAACAACATCAGACCAACCACAATCACCAGCTCTGGCTGCCAGCCAATCTGTACAGCGTAAGCAATCAGTGCAGTCACGCCCGCCAGCAGCCCAGCCCAGCCCAGCGCTGCACTGCCATCCGGCACCCGGCCAGATGATTTGCCCGTCAAGCGCGGCGCCAGCCCTTGCACGACCCCATACGCCATTACCCAACAGGCGAGAAACCCACCTACGGCAAGGTGATCCCAGCCGAACACACTGCCGAGATAAACAGGTAACGCAACCACAAACCAGACATCACGGGCACCGAACAGAAACATCCGCGCCGCCGAGAGGATATTCACACTCTCCGATTTAGAAAAAATATGGCGAAACTTCGGCTTACTGTTGGCTTTCCCCATATCGCCTTCCAACCAAATCAGGCTGCCACACAGCACCACCAGCAGAACTGAGGCCATGCTCAGCACCGCCACTTTAAAACCGAACAGCGACAGCAGCAGACCGCCAATAAAAAAGCCCGCGCCTTTGAGCGCATTTTTCGAGCCGGTTAGCAGTGCAACCCATTGATACAAAGCTCCTTGCTGCGCATCCGGCACCAGAGTTTTGATCGCGCTTTTGGCACTCATCTTATTCAGGTCTTTGGCGATACCAGACAGTGCCTGCGCGGCCATCACCCAAGGGATCGTGAGCCAGACGGCCGGTACGGCCAGCATCAACAAAGCGACAATTTGCATCGCCAGACCAACGTTCATGGTTTTATTCAATCCCAACCGCGCGCCCAACCAGCCGCCAATCAGGTTGGTCACAACACCAAAAAATTCGTAGAACAAGAACAAGGAGGCGATCGCCAGTGTGCCGTAACCCAGCTCGTGAAAATACAGCACCACCAACATACGCAGCGCGCCATCGGTCAGTGTGAAGTTCCAGTAGTTGAACGTCACCAGCATGTATTGACGGACGCTTTTACTCAGGCTTGAAATCATCGCAGTCTCTTTTGATTGAGGGCATCCGGTTGCACCAGCAGCATTTGGATCATGGCAACCCAAATACTCCCGACGCCCCTAGACATGCACCAAAGAACGGACATAGTCTAGTTGTACCGACTTGGTGAAGGCGCTAGGGCGCAGTGCCTGAACGCGGGCGATGATCTCTTCCAGCGACCAGTCCTTTTCCAGCAGAAGATGCGCCGCTAGCAGACCAGTGCGACCTGAACCACCCATACAGTGCAACGCAATTTTCTCGCCCTGCTCAATACGCTGGTGCAGTGCCGGACTGACTTCTGACCAGCCAAGAGCAAACGCCTCATCCGGCGCGCAATCGTCTTCAATCACCAGATGATACCACTCCATGCCCAGTGAGCGGGTCAGGGTACCCAGCGCCGTGACGCCGTGCTGAGCCATCTCATCGTCACTGATGGCCGTCACCACCGCCTGTACACCTTGGGCATACAGCTGTTGCAGTGAGTCCGCCAACGCAACACCTTTGGTCCCCGGACACGGCGTCAGCACCAATGCACTGCCGGCCAGCGGCAGCGCCCAACTTGGATGCGTCATGCCGTTACCTCCGGAGCCTGGCCCACTTTACGCACCAATTCAGCGGTGCGGGTCGCATAGCCCATTTCATTGTCATACCAGGCGTAGATTTTCACCATGCGCGTCCCCACCACCATGGTCGACAACGCATCCACAATCGTGGAACGTGGGTCGCCTTTGTAATCGATCGACACCAGCGGACGTTCCTCAAAGCCCAGAATACCGCTCAGCGCCCCTTCACTGGCCTGTTTCAGCAAGGTGTTCACCTCATCGACCGTGGTGTCGCGTTTGACGTCAAAGATGATGTCGGTCAGTGACGCATTCGCCAGTGGCACGCGGACCGCATGGCCGTTGATTTTGCCCGCCAGTTCCGGGAAAACTTCCACAATCGCCGTGGCGCTGCCAGTGGTGGTTGGGATCAGGCTCATCCCACATGCGCGGGCACGCCGCAAGTCTTTATGCGGCGCATCCAGAATGGTCTGGGTGTTGGTCAGATCATGGATAGTGGTAAACGAGGACTGCTCAATACCCAGCGCTTCGTGAATGACTTTCACTACTGGCGCTATGCAGTTGGTGGTGCAAGACGCTGCGGTCACGATACGGTGTTTCTGCGGATCGAAGATGTGCTCGTTGACGCCGACGACAATGTTGGCAACCCCTGGCTCTTTCACCGGTGCCGACACCACAACACGTTTCACGCCCTGCTCAAGATACTGAGTGAGGAATGCCGTTTTGCGATGCACGCCCGTGGCTTCAATCACCACATCACACTCAGACCAGTCTACCGCAGCGATCTCGCGCTCCTGAGAGGTCGTGATGCGCTGATCATCGATCAACAACTGGCCACCTTGTGCTTCAACCGTGTGATGCCAGCGTCCCTGCACAGAGTCAAACTCCAGCAGATGCGCCAGGGTAGCCGTATCGCCGGCGACGTCATTGATGTGGACAAATTCCAGTTCCGGCCAGTCAAACGCGGCACGCAAAGCCAGGCGGCCAATGCGGCCAAATCCGTTAATTCCGACTTTAATTGTCATGTTGATTCTCTCTTTCACCTAAATTCAGACGCAGCAAACCGGGCGGTTTTCTGCGGCCAGTAACCGATCCAGATCCTGTTGATATTCACTGCGCAGACAGTTAGACGCCACCAGATCATCAATCAGTTTGCGCATCCAACCCGGCAGATCATTAGCCAGCCGGTAAAACACCCATTGCCCCTGGCGGATATCCACCAGTAGCCCACTGGCACGCAGCTGAGCAAGATGGCGGGAAATCTTGGGCTGACTTTCCTGCAATGCTTCGGTCAGCTCACCAACCGACAGACATTGTGCACGCATGATCAACAGCAGGCAGCGCACCCGGGTTTCGTCAGACAGCAACTTAAAAAATTGATGTGGCAGCATTAACACATACTCATATATGGATATGCGTATATATTAACTTACCAAACCATCAGGTCAATCCGGCCACGTCGATTGTCACAAAAGGTTCATTGAGAGGCTCAGATCAGCTTGTTGAGGTCCTGGCTCCAGCGCTGCGCTTCAGACAATTTGCTCACCACAGCTTCGACATTCAGCCCTTCACGCACGCACGCCTCACGCAATCCGGACCAGTCTGCACGTTCGAAACACTCTTCCACTGACAGCAAAGTACCGTAAGGACCGCTGCGTTGCAGCAGGGCAGCTTTGATCTCGTCAGACAAAGGCAGTTGTTCCACCAGCGCCTCCAAAGACGTATCCAGCAGCGCGTCCAGTACCGAGAACAGACCAATTAAAAAGGCCTGATCACGGTGCCCAACGAATTGTGGCTGAGAAGACATCAGCAGACAGAACTGCGCACGTTGCAGCGACAGGTTATACACTTCTTTGGGTTTGTGGGTGGCAACGAACGACGCTACCGCCAGCGACACGAAAATTTTCAGTCGGTCCTGTCCCAGATACACCAGCGCCTGACGAAATGAGGTGATCGCCACTTCCAGGCGATCCGATAATGTATTGACGAAACGCAGCAACTTGTACGACAGTGCCACATCCTGAGAGACAATCCGTTCCACCGCTTCGAAGTCCACGTCCGGGCGGCACACCTCGCGAAACAGCTCCATTGCCAGCAGATGCTCAGGGCTGACATAGCGCTGGCGAATCATTTCCGGTTTGGCAAAGAAATAGCCCTGGAAAAAACAGAACCCGGCGGCACGCGCGGCCACAAACTCGGCCTCCGTTTCGATGCGCTCAGCAAGAAAACGGCGTTTTGAACCGCGCGCCAGACGCTGGCGAACAAACTCACACGCAAGCTCCAGCCCCATGGCCATGATATCGAGCTTAATGATCTGAACATACGGCAGGAAGCGCTCCCAGTCCGGGCTGTAGACAAAGTCGTCCAGCGCCAGCAGATAGCCTTTATGGTACAGCTCGCGTACAGCATCAAACAGCGCGTCGTCCGGCGGACAGGTTTCCAGAATTTCGATCACCACCTGTTCTTTAGGCAGCACCAGAGGCAGGCGGCGGATCAACGCCTGATAGGGAAAATTGATAAAGCAACGTGAGCGGGTAATCCCCGGATTGGTGCCGAGTGACAGGAAATTTTCGACGATCAGTCGGTACGTCGCGCGATTCGATTCCACGTGAGCGGGGAAGGCATTGTTTTCCCCGTCACGGAACAGCAGCTCATACCCTAAGGTGTGCCGCTTGGCATTAAAAATCGGTTGTCGGGCAACAAACGTTTCGCGCATTACACCGGGCTCTTATCACGCTTTAGCGGCCGCCAATAATGCCCCACATCCCATGAACATTGAACCGAAAACTTTGTTAATTTTGCTCATCACCCGCTCAGAGCGGATAAAACGCCCCATCTGTGACGCCAGGCTGGTGTAACCGAGCATCACAAACGAATCGATCACAACGGTAGTGACACCGAGGATCATCAACTGCGTCAACTGGTTGCCAGCCGGATCAATGAACTGCGGGAACAGCGCCACCAGAAACACTATCGATTTCGGGTTGGTCAGATTAATCAGCACTGCTTTTCTCAACAAGGTGCGCGCCGGCAGCGCTGCGCCATCCGTGACTGTCGCCAGACTGCTGTGATCGCGCCACTTCTGGATACCAAGCCAGATAAGATACACCGCTCCCACCCATTTGATCACCGTGAACGCCAGTGCTGACTTGGCCACCAGAGCCCCAATCCCCGCCCCTACCAACACTATGTGGCATGCCAGGCCAACCTGCAGGCCGGCAATCGCCGCCAGGGATTTGCGTGTCCCATAACTCAATCCGTTACTGATCGAATTCACCGTACCGGATCCCGGCGCCAGACTGAAGACGATTGCTGTTGCGACATACGCTAACCAAACATGCAGATCCATGGTATTTTCCCTCGACTAAACGACTACAGGCACACATAATTGGGACTCAGTTCATCGCGGTTCCAACAGGATACAATGAATTCTTCGAGTCCAATTGATAGTCATTCTTATACTCAAGAGTGCACCTTTGAGCAAGCCATGAATGGCAATATTGCTGACCTCTGGCAGCGGAGAGAAGAAGGATTTATAAAATCTTTCGATAAAACAAAACTCTACTGGTGTCGTCTGACCTGTGACTCGCACAACAAAGCGATTGTGGTGGTCAACGGTCGCATCGAAGCCGCGTGGAAATATCAGGAGCTGTTTTACGACCTGTTTCAGCAAGGCTACGACATCTACTCCTTTGACCACCGTGGTCAAGGGCTGTCAGACCGGATGCTTGGCGACCCGCAAATGGGACACGTCAACGACTTTGAAGATTACATTCTCGATATGGAGCGCCTGCTCACCCACTTCGACCTGACCCATTACGAACAACGGTTTCTGTTGGCACATTCGATGGGCGGCGCCATTGCTACCCGCTACCTGCAGACCCATCCGCAACATTCGTTTGATGCGATCGCCGTCAGCGCACCAATGTACGGCGTCAGTGTTCCATGGTATTTGTCTCCGATAGCGGTTCCACTCAGCATGGCAATGACCACCATCTACGCCCAACCGACTTACGCGCCCGGTCATCAGGCTTATTATCCGAAACCGTTTGAGATCAACCCTCTGACGCAAAGTGAAGTGCGTTATCGCTGGTTCCGCGAGCTGTATGACCGCATGCCACAGCTGCAAATTGGCGGACCGTCCACGCGTTGGGTCTGGCAGGGACTACTGGCCGCGAAACAGTGCATTCTGCTGACCCGCCAGTTAACTTTACCGTTTCTGCTGCTTCAGGCTGAGCGGGATACGATCGTCAGTAACAAAGCTCAGGATGTATTTATCCGTAAACTGCGTAAAACCAATCCGGACTGCGAGCTGCAGGTGATCCAGGGCAGCCGCCATGAACTGTTGTTTGAAATCGATCGCTGCCGCAATCAGGCACTCGACAGTCTGCTCGCGTTTTTCGACCGCCACGGATCCACGCGAGCAAAATAAGGAAATCTTCTGTGAGGATTTTACCCTCTTTTTCTTCCTCAATTTGACGTAGACTGGTTTCTCTATCGCAGTGGCATGCGGCCACTGCGGCTTAGCGTTTTGATGAGGGTGATATGACCACGGCTAGCACAAAGACTCCATTCCACATTGTGGCCTCGGACCTGGACGGAACCTTACTGGCGCCAAACCATCAATTGAGTGACTACACCAAACACACACTCAAACAGCTGCATCAGCAGGGCTACACCTTTGTCTTCGCGACTGGCCGTCACCATGTCGACGTCGCCGGGATCCGAGAACAAGCGGGTATCCCGGCCTACATGATCACCTCCAACGGTGCCCGGGTGCACGATCAGAATGACCAGTTGATGTTCAGCGACAACGTGCCGCCTGAACTGGTGCAGGCCATCATTAACATGGTGAAACAGGATCCGGACATTCAGGTGCACATCTACCGCAATGAAGAGTGGCTGATGAGCCAGGAAGATGAACTGCTGCGCAACTTCCATAAAGATTCCGGTTTTAGCTACTCTCTGTTCGATATCGACCACGCACCAACCGAGGGCGTGGCAAAAGTCTTCTTTACCCACCCGGCACAGGATCATGAGCATCTGGTGCAATACGAAGATCAGCTAAACGTCGAGTTCGGCGAGCGCCTCAACGTCGCGTTTTCCACCCCCTGGTGTCTGGAAGTGATGGCTGCCAACGTGTCCAAAGGCCATGCGCTGCAGGTAGTGGCGAAATCTCTCGGCCACACACTGGACAATTGCATTGCGTTTGGCGACGGTATGAACGACGTGGAAATGCTGTCGATGGCGGGCAAAGGGCTGGTGATGGGCACTTCTCATATTAAGGTCAAGCAGGCGCTGCCGGACAACCAGGTGATTGGCGCCAATACCGATGATGCGGTCGCCCACTATCTGGCGGATCACTTACTCGACTGAACCATTCCTACGCATCAAAAAAGCAGCCACTCTGGCTGCTTTATCTATCCATTCACCGTTTCCTTGCGCAGAATCGCCGGCCACTCCTCCTCACTGACCGGCATCACCGATAAGCGATTGCCGCGTTTTACCAGCGGCATGTTGCTCAGCTCCGGCATCGCTTTTAACACCGACAGCGGGATTATGCGCTGCGTTTTTCGCACGAATTCCACATCCACCATCACCCAACGGGGATTGTCCGGTGTGGATTTCGGATCGTAATAATCACTTTCAGGATCGAAGGCAAAGTGGTCCGGATACGCCGCTTTGGTCACCCGGGCAATGCCCGCCACCCCCACCTGTTTGCAAGAAGAGTGGTAGATCAGCACCAGATCGCCAACCTTGACCTGATCGCGCAACATATTTCTTGCCTGATAATTACGCACGCCTTCCCAGCATGAGGTATGTTGTATCCGCAGAGTATCGATAGAAAAGGTGTCTGGTTCGGTTTTAAACAGCCAGTATGCCATAATCAAGTCCAGTCAGTTTGTGTCACGAGGAAGATATACCATGAAGGCGTTGAGAAACCCAGCCACGATTGCCGCCCTGTTAGCGTTGCAGGCCTGTTCCACCACCAGCACGCAGGTCGGTGAACCGATGACCAAAGCCAGTCTGGATCAACCAGACACCATCGTTCCTCAGACGTTCATATTGCGCGGTCAGGCTGTGATCGGGAGTGAAGCACGCACACTGATGCCGTGCGGCAGCAACCAACAATACTGGTTGGAATTATCTCCGGAGCAACTCAAGCAGGCCAAGGCGCTGTCCCACTCCCCTTATCAGCCCCTGTACGTCGAAGTGGTCGGCCAATTGCTGCTTCCAACCCGCACCGGCCCCGACGCCGATTTCACTGCCCGGTTTCAAGTCGATCACCTCAACCTAGTCAGCGCAGAAAATCCACAACGCTGCGATCAGTCACCGCGCCCGACCCGTGCGTTTGGCACCGAGCCGTTTTGGAGCGCCAGTTTTGAGGGGCAACAACTGGTAGTGCGCACGCCTGGTGGCGCGGCTCAACCAGTCGCGATTGAATCGCGCCGTATTGAGAGCGATACCCGCCAGTACCGCCTGCAAGGCGGGGAACTGACTCTCGAGCGAGCAGCATGCAGCGATGGCATGAGCGACAGTATCTACGCCTGGCGCTCGACACTGGAACTGAATGACAAAACCTATCAAGGCTGTGCGACACTCGCCAATGCCGATGGCAGCCAGCACTGGATTGGTCAGTATCAAGCTCAATCCACGCAGACCAGTAACTTCAGCATCACACTGGAACTCAACACCGATCACTCCGCCACGACCCGTTACGATTACAACAACGGCGATCCGAGTATCGTGGAAACCGGTTACTGGCAGCCGCTCAATCCGGAACAGGTTCAGGTAATGATGACCCGACACCAGCGCCAGTATCTGCTGTCAGAGCGAATTTTCACCCGCACCGGTGACACCCTCAGTGCCGACAAAGAAAAAGTCGGTACCCTGGTGTATCCGATCGCCAACGGCGGGCTGCAACTGTATCGTGCCGGCAGTCAGGCCGGCACTGACCCAAAGTCCATACCGTCGAGCAATACGTTTGACCCTCAGGTCGATCAGGCCGTGCGTCAATACCTCAAACAAACCAACAACCCTGCCGCAGGCACGCACTACCGCTGGCTGACCTATGACCTCAATGGCGACGGTCAGTCGGAGCTGTTAACTCAGCTCGACTGGTGCGGTTCGGGGGGCTGTACCTTACTGATCTTTGAAAAACGCGCCCAGCAGTGGCACATCAACAGCCGGGTCACTCTGGTGCGCACGCCGCTCACACTCGGCACACAGCAACATCAGGGCTGGCAGGATCTGATCCTGAACGTCGGTGGTGGCGGTGCACAAGCGGCCGATCATGTGCTGCGCTACAATGGTAAGCGCTACCCGCTCAACCCCAGCACCGCGCCGCAAGCCGATGCCGCCAACATCAGCGAGACAACCCTGTTCTCCGATGGCTTGTCGCCTGCTCTGCACGGGCTGGCGCTGTAATGGCCCCCTGTCCTGACTGCGGCCTGCACCATCAGTGCATTTGTCCAGCCCTGCCCCATATTGACAGTGCGGTCAGACTGGCCTTATTGACCCACGACAATGAGTTTGAACGGGCCACCAATACCGGTCACTGGCTGGCCAAAAGCTTACCCCATTGCCACCGTTATCGCTGGAGCCGGGTTACCCCGCCAGCCGATCTGCTGCGGCTCATGAGCTGTGGTGACGTAACGCCTTATTTGGTGTTCCCGGCTACGCACAGTGTCAGCGCCGGACAGGCCTGGCATAACGGCCAGCGTCTAGGAAAAGCAGCGCTGTTCATCGTGCTTGATGGAACCTGGCAAGAAGCGCGCAAAATGTTGCGTAAAAGCCCGTGGCTACAAGCTTTGCCACAAGTGCACCTCAGCCCGGCGGAAGATTCCGCTTATCGTCTGCGGCGCAATCAGGAGACGGGCCATCTGTGTACGCTGGAAGTGGGGTGTGAACTATTGACCGCCGCAGAAGAGTACGCCAGTGCCACCGCTCTGCGGGCTTTTTTGCGGGTCTCAATGGACGCTTATCAGGCCGACAAAAGCGGCCATGCTCTACAGCGCGAGTAACTGCTCCAGGCGGCTGATCGTCAAGTGTGGCAACAAACGCGCTTTGCGGTTCTCGCGCAGATTCGCCGGCTGGTCATTGAACCAGCAAGCCATAAAACCATTATCCAGTGCCCCAGCCACATCGGTCACCGGATGATCGCCGACATGCAGGATCTCAGCGGCGTCCAGACCGAGCTGTTCACGAGCCTGGTCAAACATATCCGGGTACGGTTTAGCACGACCATCCGGACCGGCTTTCAGTACCCGCTGAAAATAGCCCGCTAACCCAATTCGCTCGGCATCCACATTGCCGTTGGTGATCGCCACCAGCGGCATACGCTGGGCCAGTTGCCCCAATACCCGGTGCGTTTCCTGCGGCACGGTGAAATCACTGCGCAAACGCAAGACTTCCTCAATGGCTGCCTGTGCCGCAAGTTCAGCCTGCGCCGGAGTGTAGCCGAGTTCGATCAGCCCCTGCTCAATTTGCCGGAAACGCCATAACGTAACATCATGCCGCAATGCCGGTTCAAGCTGAGCCAGACGAATTTTGAGTGCCGTCCACCAGTTATGTGACTCACTAGCGGTGAGCGGATGATGCGTGTGCAGCCAGACCACCATCTGCTCTTCGACCCGACGGATCACCGGCCGGTTGTCATACAGAGTGTCATCAAGATCAAACGTCATCGCTTTGACCGGATTCAGTTGGCGGTAACACTGCATTAGTCGCTCCCTTTCTTTTTGGCGCGTGGGTGCGCCTGATCGTAAGCCTGAGCCAGGTGTTGAAAATCGAGATGGGTATAGATCTGCGTGGTGGAAATGTTTTCGTGTCCGAGCAACTCTTGCACCGCTCGCAGGTTATTGCTCGATTCCAGCATGTGCGTGGCGAACGAATGGCGCAGTTTATGCGGGCTGATGTGACTGTTGACTGACTGTTTCTGTCCCCATTCCGCCATGCGTTTTTGCACATTTCGATGCGAAATGCGTACCCCAAGTTTAGAAACAAACAGCGCCGGCTCTTCCGCTTTCGCCAGCGTGGCACGTACTTTGAGCCACTTAGCCACCCATTCCTGCGCCATACCGGAAAACGGGACTTTGCGCTCCTTGTCGCCTTTACCAACCACACGCAGCTCACCGGAATTGAGACTGACGTCGCGCACATTAACACTGACCATTTCGGCCAATCGCAGCCCCGCCCCGTACATCAGCTCCATCATCGCCCGATCGCGAATCGATAACGGATCATCGTCGTTCACTTCCAGTAGCTGACCCACTTCATCCACATCGAGGTTCTTGGGCAACGGACGCTGCTTGCGCGGGGCAGACACCCCTTTGGCTGGATTGGCGCTGATCTCACCACGTCGGATAAGAAAATCAAAAAAACTGCGTAAAGAAGAAAGCCGCGTCGCCAGACTGCTGGCTTTCATTCCTTCGCGCATGCCTTTGCTCGCCAGTTGCCGTACCCAGGCCGCGTCCACCTGTTGCCAGTCGCACAGCCCCATCTGAACCAGGTGGTGCGCCATGGTTTCCAGTTGCTGCTTGTAATTACGCTGGGTATGCAGGCTGAGGCCTTTTTCGCTGCGCAGGTATTCGTAAAACCTCGTCAGCGGTGCCTGCAGCCGCTCAGGCAGAAGAGCCGGTTGCTCGTTCATGAGTCTCTGTCCAGGGTAAGGTCTCGATCAGGTGCGCCAGCACCAGCGCTAAATGACGCAAAAACAGCGTATCCATGTGCGGCTGAAAATGCCCGCCCTCTTCGCTGGAGAATGCCAACACTCCCTGAGGCTGGCCTTTTTGCAGTGGTAACACCACGTAGGATCCCATCTCCGGAGCCGCGGCATGCTCACCAAACAGCGCCAGACGATCCGCTTTGCGCATCCGGCCCAGATACGCCGGCTTGCCGTTCAGGTGATTGGTGGCGAAACGCTGGTATTGCTCTTTACTCAGTGCGTATTTCCCGTCTTCACGACGGAGCAGGCGCACGTACGCTCGCAGATTCAGCTCACGCGCTTTGTTCTCGATCGCCTTGAGTGCCTCACTGAGCGTAGCGCAACGCAAAATCTGCTCCTGCAACTGCATAAATTCATGAAACGTGCGGTCATTGCTGGCGGCAAGCGACATCAGGGTGGTGATCTCCTCTTCCAGCTCTTCAATTCGCTGACGTTGACGGCTCAGCTGAACATGAACCAGAGACACGGCGCCCTGCTCCTGGCTGGGCAGTGCCAGACTCTCAACTAAGGTCTGGCGATGAAGAAAAAAATCGGGGTTATCACGAAGATACTCCGCTACGACCTCAGCGGTCAGAGCATCTGCTTCAATGTGAGCCAAAATCTCTCCTTAACACGTCAGTTGGCCATCGAACACATGGGTCGCCGGACCGGTCATGAACAAGGGTTGACCTGGTCCCTGCCAGCGAATACGCAGCTCACCACCCGGTAAACTCACCGTGACATTGTCATCCAGTAACCCCTGAACGATACCCACGGCCACCGCGCCGCAGGCACCACTGCCGCACGCTTGCGTTTCACCAGCGCCACGCTCATACACGCGCAGGCGCACTGCATTGCGGTTGACCACTTGCATAAAACCAGCATTGACCCGCTCAGGGAAGCGATCATGCGATTCCAGTAACGGTCCGAGTGTTTCCACATCGGCATGGTCTACGTCATCGACCACGGTCACCACATGTGGATTCCCCATACTGACCGTGCCACAGAACAAGGTTTTGTCCTCAACACGCAGGATATAGGTTTTCTCTGTCTGCTTGGCTCGAAACGGAATCTTGCCCGGTTCAAATTCAGGAACCCCCATGTTGACGGTGATCTGGTCATCGTCTTCCACACTGAGGATCATCTTACCTTTCTTGGTGCTGACACTGATACTGAACTTATTGGTTAAACCTTTCATCCGGACGAAGCGGGCAAAGCAGCGTGCCCCGTTGCCGCACTGTTCAACTTCACTGCCATCGGCATTAAAAATCCGGTAGTGAAAGTCGGTTTCCGGATCGTACGGCGCTTCAACCACCAGCAATTGGTCAAAGCCGACACCGGTATGACGATCCGCCAGACGACGGATCAAGTCAGGAGAAAAAAAGATGTTCTGGGTAATGCAGTCAACAACCATAAAATCGTTGCCCAGACCATGCATTTTGGAAAAATGGAAGTGCATATTGGTGTTATTACTCCGGAAGCAAGTGTTCAAGTTCCCACAAGCTGGACAGTGTCTCACGCTGACGAACCAGATGACTCTGATCGCCATCGACCATCACTTCCGCCGCACGGGTGCGGGTATTGTAGTTGGATGACATCACAAAGCCGTAAGCCCCGGCAGATCGCACCGCCAGCAGATCGCCGGCTTCCAGCACCAGCGAGCGGTCTTTGCCGAGGAAATCACCGGTTTCGCAGATCGGGCCAACCAAGTCGTAGGTCACCGCTTCCCCCTGGCGCGGGGAGACCGGCACAATATCCTGCCACGCCTGATACAGGGCAGGACGCATTAAATCGTTCATCGCCGCATCAATAATGGCAAAATTCTTGTGTTCGGTGTGTTTGAGAAACTCGACTCGGGTCAGCAACACGCCGGCATTGGCAGCGATCGCCCGGCCAGGCTCAAAAATCAGCTCCAAATCCTGATGGTGACTCAAACGGGCCAGCAACGCTTTGGCGTATTCCGACGGTTGTGGCGGCAGTTCATCACGATACACCACCCCCAGACCACCGCCCACATCAAGATGCTTGATATTCACACCCTGAGCTTTGAGTTGATCGATCAGCGCCAGCAGACGATCCGTCGCATCAATAAACGGCGCAATATTGGTCAGTTGAGAGCCGATATGGCAGTCGATGCCCTGGATATTAAGGTTATTCAGGCTTTGAGCAAACCGGTACACATCCGCCGCTCGATCAAAAGCGATGCCGAATTTGTTGTCGCGCAGACCAGTCGAAATATAAGGGTGAGTATTGGCGTCCACGTCCGGATTGATACGCAGTGAGATCGGCGCTTTGACACCCAGCTCTCCCGCGACCTTATTCAGACGCTCCAGCTCCGGTTCCGACTCCACATTAAAGCACTTGATGTTGAGCTCGAGTGCCCGCTTCATCTCCGCTTCGGTTTTGCCCACACCGGAGAAAACCACTTTGGCCGGATCACCGCCCGCGGCAACCACGCGTTCCAGCTCTCCACCGGAAACAATATCAAACCCAGAGCCAAGGCGCGCCAGGGCATTGAGTACCCCGAGATTGGAGTTGGCCTTAACGGCATAACAGACCAGATGTGGATGTTCACCAACGGATTTATCAAACGCGTTCCAGTGACGCTCCAGCGTCGCGCGTGAGTAGACATAAAGTGGCGTGCCGTACTGCTCAGCCAGAGTGGCGAGCGCAACTTCTTCGGCCCAAAGCTGGCCATCTTCCTGATAGTTGAAATAATCCAAAGTGTTATCCCTTATAAATTCGACTGAAATGACGTTATTGAGCCTGGTCTTGCTCTGGTTGATTCTGCTGAGCGTCTTCCGGGAAGTACAACGGGCCAGTCTGACCACAGCCTGCCAGTCCCATTACCGATAACAGAAACAACGCCATAATAGATTTTTTCATTTTGCATATCGTGATTATTGATTCAATGCCCCCTATAATCGCACCACACTCAGGAAAAGCAATAGGATAGAAAGGATGAACGATACTGAATTTCATCAACTGGTCGATTCCCAGCTGCAAATCATTGAAGAAGCAATTGATGAGTCAGGCGCGGACATCGATTACGAGACCAGCGGCAATGTCATGACTCTGGAATTTGACGATCGCAGCCAGATCATCATCAACCGTCAGGAGCCGATGCACGAGATTTGGCTGGCGTCCAAATCGGGCGGTTTTCACTTTCAACTCAAAGACGCAGAGTGGATCTGCTCCAAGACCGGCGTGGAATTCATCACCATGGTGAAACAAGAGTGCGAGAAACACGCCGGCGAATCCATCGACTGGTAAGCTCGCCCACCACAACGAAAAAAGAGCCCAAAAGGCTCTTTTTTATCAGGCGTTCACTGCGCGCGATGGCTTGGTGTAGGCACAACCATCGTTGCGATATGGCACGATATAGCTCTCTCCGTCCTCAGGGTGCACAATCTGATAATACTGCGGCAGGTTGAAGTTAATAAACTGCGACGACAAACAATCGTCATCACGCACCGAAGTATAAAAGCTGTTCACGCTGGCGATCATCTCATCTTTCTCACCACTGTACTGGTGGTAGACCTCTATCCGGTTGGCTTCGTCCAACACAAAGATATTGAACCCCTGCTCGGTGTCTTCAAAGAAGAACTGGATCAGACCTTCACTGGCAAAACCATCCACCACTTCCGGCAACTGGTAATCCTGTTCACGGTCGAGCACCAGCAAGGGAGAACCATTGAGCTTATTGGTGGAGATACAGCGGTAGAAATCGACCGAGTTCTCCAGCTTCTGTACCGACACACCGCGTCGTTCGAAGAACAACCCGTACATCTTGTCACCAAGACGCAAGGCTTTAAAACGGCGACGTTTCTCCGGTTCCACGGGCTTGAGGCGCAAGTCGATGCATTCAGCCAGCAACTGGTAGACCATGTTGCGCATCACGCCACGCAAGTTCTTGCTGTAGCAGAACACATCGACCGACTCCGGCGGTAGCGCATCCTGATGCATCTTACCCAATACCGTTTTCAACGCGTCCAGAATGGCCGTCTCACCTTTAAAATGCAATGTGCGCACTTCATGCCAGGAATTTCGATACACCAGGTCAACACTGCCAACCAGATTTTTCTGCTGTGGGCCAAAGCTGAAGATATCGATGTTTTTCATGTCCACCTTAAGCGCTTTACCCTGCAGGGATTGCGTCGGATCGTTCTCAAAGTTGATGAACATGGTCAACTGACTGATTTCACACGGACTGGCCAGTGCCTGCATACTCGGGCGACGTTTGCGCAGTGAAAACGTATTCCGCAAATCGCTGACCATCTGATAAAACTTATCGATGTCCAGGTGCGAGTCACGCACCACAGAATGCAGCCGGGTTGATTCGGTAATCATTCCGTTAAAAAACGCCCAGGCGACCAGTTTGCTCAGGTATACATTGTGCTCCAGACTCGGCTGACCAAGAATGCGATGCGGCACCAGGGGTTGCTTGTACAGATACCAGCCAGATTTATTGGTGCGTCCTTCCGGTACCTGAATGAACGTCAGATCCGGTTCATGTAAATCCGGAGAGATCTGGGGATTGAGCAGCGTCACTTTGCCCGGCAGCACCTCAAACGCCGCGTACAGCTTACGCGCCAGAATACTGATGTCCTGAGGACTGATAGCCGAGGTAATGTCATTGCGACGGGCAAACTGGATCAGGTTACGATAGCTGAGCATCAGTGCATCCAGCAACTGATGATGCATTATTTTGACCTGTTCTACTTTCCAGTTGCGGCGATTATCCAGCTCCACCAGTGTGTTGGCATTCCAATTCCAACGACTGATCATGTCACTCAGTGCCGCACGGCGCCAGGGCACAGAACCGGCACCCGGCTCACGCGACAATTTTTCGTGGGTTTTGAGATAAAAACAGCGCCGCACCAGATCCAGCCGGGTTTCATCCTGAATACGTTCCAGATAGCGGGTCACTTTTTCCAGCATCAGATAGTATGCATCCATACCATAGAGATCCGGCTCATGCGCAAAGAAACGGCGCTTGGTATCAATACACAATAACTGAGTGTGCGGGTACTCCCACGAATACGCTTCAAGCAGAATCGCTTTCAACACCGACTTGTAGGGCGAGTCGATACTTTTATACAACTGCCACAAGTTCGCGCCGAAATACTCTTCAGCCGGAATGCAGTTGAGTTTACCGAAGTCGATCCATTCACTGCAGTCGATGTGATCTTCGCAACACAGGTTGGCAACGTATTCGTCGTAGCACTCTTCCATTTCCGGCGGCACAATTTGCCACAGCAGACGCTGGCCCGCCAGACGTACCGCGCTGCGGTAGAATTCGTCCAGCAACAGCAAATGTTGTGACGAGCCGCAGTTATCCCCCGTCATCTCTTCCGACTGATTGGTGCGAAAACGCGTCTCATCCATCAGGAAAAAGTTGGCTTCCACCCCCTGACTTTTAGCCCACTCCGTGATCAGAAGGCATTTACGGATCAGCACCTCACGCGCGTCTTTGCCCATCGTCGGTGAAATGCACACCCAGATGTCCAGATCACTCGATGTGCTCTGTCCGATCGAAGACGTACTGCCCATGGTATAAAGACCGAGAATGTCATGTTGCGCTGGGGAGTTGAGAGACTGACCGATCGTCAGTTCGGTTTCTTCAATAAATTGCTGCTGCACGTCATTGAACACCATGCCGAACACCCCGCGTGGGACGTCATCGTGATGGTAACCGGGAAGAATGGGATGATTGAAATGAAACAGGACCGGGATCAGGTGGAAGACACGCTGACTTTGCACGTCCATAAGAGCCAGCGCACGCTCACTGCGTTGCTGGTTCAGTTTGTCTAAACGCTGGATCAGGGTCTGGGTGTACGCCTTCAAGGTCAAGTCCTTGGTTTCAATTCTTTAAGGTGCTCTGTTTAACTTTTATTCTATCGCACCGACAAAACGTGATCAATCTAACACTTTTATTTCGATTGGTAAAGAAATGAACGAACTCTTGCGCTCGTCTGACGTTGAAACGTCTCTGTCATATTGGATTTCGACATAGTGTGGTACGCAACTGATCGATCTGATAATCACACATCGCCGAGTTGAGACTTTAATCACATTCTTTTGCCGATGCAGCATGGCTTACATGCCAATTTGTCCGCCTCGCGATCTAGAGATGAGACTTTCCCACAGGGAATGGTAGGATTAGAGCATTATACACCGAACAACAGGATACCCATGACACAGTCCACTCCTATCCGAATCGCCACGCGAAAAAGTCCCCTCGCTTTATGGCAGGCTCACTTTGTTAAAGACGCCCTTCAAGCCGCTCACCCGGGCCTGGAGGTGGAGTTGGTCACCATGGTGACCAAAGGTGACGTGATTCTGGATACACCACTGGCCAAAGTCGGTGGTAAAGGCCTGTTCGTTAAAGAGCTTGAGGTCGCGATGCTGGAAGGGCGTGCCGATCTGGCCGTGCATTCGATGAAAGACGTTCCGGTCGACTTTCCACCCAGCTTGGGACTGGTCACCATCTGTGAGCGTGAAGACCCACGTGATGCCTTTGTCTCCAATACTTACCACAATGTCGATGATCTGCCGCAAGGCGCCGTTGTCGGCACCTGCAGTCTGCGCCGTCAATGTCAGTTAAAAGAGTATCGCCCCGATCTGGTGATCAAAGAGCTGCGTGGTAACGTGGGCACACGGCTGGGTAAACTCGATGCAGGCGAATACGACGCCATCATCTTGGCCGCGGCCGGTTTAAAGCGTCTCGAACTGGAATCACGCATTCGGAGCTTTATTGAACCAGAACAATCTTTGCCAGCCGTCGGCCAGGGCGCCGTTGGTATCGAATGCCGTCTGGATGACGAGCGTCTGCTGACCCTTCTGGCACCGCTCAACCACCCAGACACCGCTGACCGGGTCAAGTGCGAACGGGCCATGAACCTGACGCTGGAAGGCGGATGTCAGGTACCGATCGGCAGCTATGCGCTGCTCGATGGCGATGAGCTCTGGCTCCGCGCTCTGGTGGGTGAGCCAGACGGCTCCCAAATTGTACGCGGTGAAATACGCGGGCATCGCCAGCAGGCGGAACAACTCGGCGTCACACTGGCGCAGCAGTTGCTTGATCAGGGAGCGAAAGCCATTCTGACCCGCTTGTATGAGGATCACGAGTAAACCATGACGGTGTTGGTCACCCGCCCCGCGCCAGCGGGGCAACAGCTCTGCCAACAACTGGCTCAGGTCGGCCAGCCAGCGATTTATCATCCTTTAATCAGCATTGACCCCGGACGTGAACTGAGTGAATTGCTGACGCGTCTTCCTCACAGCGACATCCTCATTGCGGTGAGCCAACACGCCGCGCATTTTGCCGACCTGACACTGTCTCAAAACCAACACCCCTGGCCGACCAACACCCTATACCTTGCCGTTGGTCAAAAAACTGCGCACGTTTTAAGCAAAGCCACGCAACAAAAAGTACACTACCCGGACATCAGTGACAGTGAGCACTTATTGCAACTGCCGCAGTTGCAACAAGTGCAGGATAAGAAAATACTGATTTTGCGCGGCAACGGGGGACGTGAGTTAATTTACGATACCCTCACCGCCAGAGGGGCCCATGTGCACTACCTGGAAGCATACCAGCGACACAACCTGGTCTTCGACGCCAAACGCAGCGTCGCCGACTGGCAAGCGCAACAGGTAGATACGCTGGTCGTGACCAGTGCCGAACAACTCCGTTTTCTATTTGCGCAACTTCCCGCGGCGATACAGCCGTGGGTGCAGAAACAACGCTTGCTGGTGCCGAGTGCAAGGATCTGCACACAAGCACATCAGCTTGGCTTTCGCCACGTCGTCAATGTCGGTGGCGCATCAAACAATGAAATAATGAAAGCTCTCCAGCTCACATAACAGGACATACGCAATGACAAGCAAAAATAACAATGAGCACATTGACCCTGAAGAGAAAACATCCCCGACTTCAGGCGCTGACACCACATCGCCTGAAAGCAAGGCCGAGAATAAGGACAATGCTCAGCCAGCCAAACCCGCTCAAGCATCACAATCCTCCCGCTCTGACGCCGCGTCAGAACCGGGCAAATCAACGTCTAATGCGGAAAAACAAGCCAAACGCGGCGTGAAACTTGGCATTGTTGCGATTGTGATTTCCATTGCCCTCAGCGGTGGTCTGGCGTACCACGCCAGCCAGAAAGACGCAGCATATCAGGCACAGATTTCAGCCCTGAAGACCCAGTTAGCTCAAGCCCAAACAGCAATGCAATCCGATCTGGACAGCATGGAGCAACAAACGGTTAAAAAGGCAACCGAAATCACCCATCGTGCGGAAACCGTATTGACCCAGCAACAAAAAAGCATTGAAAGCCTGCAACTGGCGATTGCCGATGTGAAAGGTCGCCGCCCGAATGACTGGCTGCTGGCGGAAGCCAATTACTTGGTCAAACTGGCCGGTCGTAAACTGTTTCTTGAGCACGATGCGGAGACCGCAACTCGCTTGATGGAAAGTGCCGATCAACGTATTGCGGCGCTCAACGATCCAAGCCTGGTACCGCTACGCAAAGCCATGGCCAACGACATCACGGATCTTAAATCGATTCCGCTGGTCGATCGTGACGGACTGGTGTTGCGCATCACGGCACTGCAACAAAAAGTTGACCGCCTGCCCCTGGCGAACGCGCTTTTGCCGAAAGAAGCCCACGCAGACGAACAGCCAGTTTCGGATGACATCAATGATTGGCAGACCAATCTGATGACCTCGCTGAAAGACTTCAGTGAAAACTTCATCACTTTCCGTACCCGCGATGGTAATGTCGTTCCGTTGCTGACGCCTGAGCAAGATTTTTACCTCAAAGAAAACATCAAAGCCAAACTGGAAACCGCGATCCGCGCGGTGTATCAGGAACAACAGCCAGTGTACACCTCCGCTTTGTCCACTGCCCTGGAGTGGTCCGGCAACTACCTGAACCAAAAAGATAAAGGCGTCCGGGATTTTAACGCTGTGCTGGAACAGCTGGGTAAACAAGAGATCCAGGTCGAGTATCCAGTCGAGCTGGAAACTCAAGATATTCTGAACCGTGTAATCACAGAGCGACTGCGTCGTGAAGTAACCACATTGATCACGGAGGAGAAATAATGTTCCGGATAATATTTCTCTTTGTTGTTTTGGGAGCGGGCCTGTTCGTCGGCACTCAATACTCCGGTCAGCAGGGATACGTCCTCATCTCCATCGCCGACAAAACCATAGAAATGAGCGTGACCACACTGGTGATCTTTATCATCGCGGCACTGGCCGCACTTTTTGCACTTGAGTACACGATCAAGAAAGCCTTGTACGCCAGCTCCGTCACCTGGAACTGGTTTAATGTACGTAAGCAGCGTCGCTCCCGCCGTTACACCAATGAGGGCATCATCAAACTTCTGGAAGGGGACTTTAAAGCCGCCGAGAAAAAAGTGACGCGCTGGGCCAATCATCACGACATGCCGCTGCTGTGCTACCTGGTCGCCTCGGAAGCCGCTCTGGGCCAAGGCGATACCCAAAAGCGGGATGAGTATCTGGCACTGGCCGGGCAACAAGAAGACGCAAAACTGGCGGTTGAACTGACTAAAGCGAAACAGCAAATCCGCACCAAGCAATATGCAGAAGCATTCGACACGCTGTCGACGCTCAAAGGTCAGTACCCAACCAACAGCGTGATTATCGACCTGTTAAAGGGAGTCTATTTAGAACTCAAGTTATGGCAGCCGTTGATTGAGCTTCTGCCTAGCCTGGTCAAAGCCAAACTGATCACACAATCAGAGCATGATGAATTGAGTCAGAAAGCCCAATGCGGCCTGTTGCGTGATATCGCCGAGCAAAAAGGCAGTGAGGGACTCATTCAGCACTGGAACAGTTTGTCCCGAAAACTGAAAAACGATACCCACTTAGTGCATTGTTTTGCCCGTCAGTTAATCGCACGCAAAGCCGATTACGAAGCATTCACTGTGGTCAAAGAAGCATTGAAGAAACAATCGATACCTGAACTGTATGCCCTGATCCCAGAAATGAACCTGACCGATCGCCACCCAGTCGAAGTATTCTTGCAAGATGCTTTACGTAGGGAGGCCACCAACGCGGAAGCGCACAGTGCGCTCGGACAGTTGTATCTGCGAGATCAAAAATGGAAAGAGGCCCAGACTCATTTGGAAGCCGCGTTATCACATCGCTCTAATGTCTCGGATTATGCGTATCTGGCTGATGCTCTTGAAAAGCAAAGCCTGAACAAAGCCGCTCATGAAGTCACCCGCAAAGCACTGACGCTAGCGAAAGACACTTAACCGGTACTCTGACGCAAAAAGCCGCTGACCCTGTCGCGGCTTTTTCTTTACTCATTCTCCTGTACAGCTGCTTGTTCTCTTTCCTCCTCACACGGCCTAGTATACAGCGAGCGTTCTTTCCTATTAGAGAAGGTGCTTTGCTAGCTCACCAGTCTCCACACACTTGGTCCGCCAAACATAAGTCTTATCGATCCCGAACGCCTTCCGTATGTAAATTCTGGGTATGTCTGACTCGTCTTGGAGTAACCCCAGACTCATACGTCAAAGAGTCACGGACACTCGAGTCAAGCCCTCCAGTATGACAGTGGCTAAGGTTTCGGAGCCGACAGGAACAACACAGAGATTAGGCTAATAGAGCTCTTTCAAGAATGGGGGCTAACAAAGAAAAAATAATCATCGATACACAATCAAGCTCAACCTTCACCACTGGGGTTTTCGAAGGATTCCAGCTCGAAACGCGTGAGAGCGACTCGGGCGTCACATTCATCACAGGGAGCGGGCTTACCCACCAACAAAAAGACCCCAGCATTTCTGCTAGGGTCTGAAAGAGGTGGCAAAGCCGTAGGGATTTCAAGCAACCAAAGCCGTAGGGATTTCAAGCAACCGGGACTCGTTTGCTCGAAGACCAGAATAACGGGGAAAAACGAAAAAAGCCTCGCTGATAGCGAGGCTTTCGAAATAAATGGCGGAGCGGACGGGACTCGAACCCGCGACCCCCGGCGTGACAGGCCGGTATTCTAACCAACTGAACTACCGCTCCGCACTGGTTAGACT